>JBASAZ010000306.1:0-31375 GCA_049650845.1 Ornithinimicrobium sp. | reverse complement strand
GCCGCTGGTCCTCGCCAGTTGCGCGACGGGAGGCGATGCGGGTTCGGACCCGGGCACCCTGCGTATTGCCACGGTTGATAACCGGGACCTGTTGAGGTTGGAAGAGCTTTCGGCGAGGTTCACCGCGGACAATCCGGAGATCACGCTGGAGTGGGTCACGTTGGATGAGAACATCCTCCGCCAACGGGTCATGATGGATATTGCGACCGGTCAGGAGCAGTTCGACGTGGTCACCGTCGGCACGTATGAGGTGCCGATCTGGGCCGAACGGGACTGGCTGCTGGAGTTGGATGGCTTCTCCGACACCGAGGACCTCCTGCCGTCGATCCGCGAGGCGCTGTCAGTGGATGGGACGCTGCTCGCTGCCCCCTTTTACGGTGAGTCCTCGTTCACGATGTATCGCACCGATCTCTTCGCCGAGGCGGGGTTGGAGATGCCGGATCAACCTACGTGGGAGTTCCTCTCCGAGGCTGCGGCAACGATCAGCCAGAGCAGCGAGGGCGTGTACGGGATCTGCCTGCGCGGCAAGCCCGGGTGGGGTGAGAACATCGGTTTGATCACGGCCATGGCCAACTCGTACGGCGCGCGTTGGTTCGATGAGGACTTCCAGCCTCAGCTGGATAGCGAGGCGTGGAGCAGCACGGTTACTGACTACTACTCGATGCTCAACGACTACGGGCCCCCCGAGGCGGCCACGCTGGGATACACCGAGAATCTTGCCCTCTTCCAGGAAGGTCAGTGCGGCATCTGGGTCGACGCTACGGTGGCTGCGTCGGCGTTGACCGACCCTGAGGAATCGAGCGTGGCCGGCGATGTCGGCTTCGCTGCGGCTCCGGGTACTGGCTTGGACAAGCAGAGCAACTGGCTGTGGTCGTGGGCCCTCGCGGTCCCGGCGGACTCTGCCAACGCCGAGGCCGCGAAGGCGTTCGTGACCTGGGCGACGTCACCGGAGTACGTCGAGCTGGTGGCGGCGGAGGACGGGTGGGCCAACGTCCCGCCGGGCACCCGGACCTCGCTGTATGAGAACCAGGAATACCTGGATGCGGCCCCGTTCGCTCAGCTCACGTTGGCCTCGATCGAGGCCGCGGACCCCCAGGACCCCACGGTTGACCCGGTTCCTTACGTGGGCATTCAGTACGTCTCGATTCCCTCCTTCCCGGCCATCGGCGACGCCGTAGGCAACCGGATTGCCGAGGGTCTGGACGGTTCGATCTCCGCCGAGCAGGCCCTTGAGGATTCTCAATGGGTGACGGAGAAAGTGATCACTCAGGCGGAGTTCGCAGACAAGGAGTAGCCCAGGTCAGTGCTCGCGCACCGAACAGCATCCGCGCGACCGAGCACCCGTCCATGCACCAGAGAAGTCCTCGCCGGGAGACACCTCGGGGAGTGCTGCACCGGAGGAGGAACACGTGAGCACGACAGGGTTCGATATCCACCAGCCAGTGGACCAGATTCAGGAGGAGCAGCTCCCGGTCGCGCCGCACAAGAAGCATGGCGTAGGCCACTTCTTTGGGCTCTACGCCGCCGAGCACGTCGCCGCCACGGAGTTCGTCATCGGGGCAACGTTTGTCGGTCTCGGCGCGGATATCTGGGACATCCTCATCGGTCTGATGATCGGCAACACCCTGGCGACGCTGAGCTTCACCCTGCTCACGGCGCCGATCGCGATCAAGACCGGGCTGAGCTTGTATACCTACTTGGAGCGCATCGGTGGTGCCTCCCTGCCGAAGTTCTACAACGCGGCGAACGTGCTCATCTTCGCGGTGATCTCGGCCGCCATGATCACCGTCTCCGCGACCGCCGTCCGGGCGTTGTTTAATGTTCCCGTCCAGAAGGAGGCCTACCCCACGAGCCTGGCCTTCGTTGCGATCTGCGCGGCCGTGGGGGTAATCGTGGTGCTCGTCGCTGCCTTCGGGTTCAACGCCGTGGCTGAGTTCGCCTCCATCTGCGCTCCCTGGCTCATGGTGATGTTCACGGTCGGCGGCATGGTCCTCATCCCGGCCCTGGCCGAGTCGGTCACCGGATTCACCACGCTGACCAGCTTCTCCGACTTCGTGACCATCGCCGGGGAGAGCGTCTTCACCGGAGTCAACTCCGCGGGTGAGCCAGGCATCGGAATGTTGGAGGTCATCGGGTTCGCCTGGGCAGCGAACACCTTCGCGCACTTCGGCCTGATCGACATGGCCCTGCTGCGCTACGCCAAGCGACCCTGGTACGGCCTGGCCAGCAGTTCCGGCATGATGTTCGGCCACTACGTGGCCTGGATCTCGGCCGGCCTGATGGGCGCGGCGACCGCAGCCATGATGAACCTGAGCATCGACGTGGTGGACCCCGGTGATGTGGCCTTCTTCGCCCTGGGTGCCTCGGGGTTCGTCATCGTGATCGTGGCCGGGTGGACCACCGCGAACTCCAACCTCTACCGAGCCGGCCTCGCGTTGCAGGCCCTGATGCCCAACCACTCCCGAGCGCGGGTCACGATGATCGTGGGCATCGGCGTGGTCTTTGCGAGTGCCTTCCCGGTGGTGTTCCGCAACATGCTCCCGCTCCTGACGTATGCCGGCCTCATCTTGGTCCCGGTCGGTGGTATCGCCCTGGCCGAGCACATGATCTTCCCGCGGATCGGCTTGTCGCGGTACTGGGCCCGCTACAAGGGCCTGACAAACAACACCCCGGCGGTGGTGACCTGGGCGGTCTGTCTCGTCTTCGGTTTCGGACTGGACCTCCTGAACATCATCTCCTTCTACTACCTCTTCCTTCCGACCTGGGCGCTGTCCATCGGGCTCTACATCTGGCTGGCCAAGATGGCCGGTGCCGGTGAGGACTTCACCGAGCAGAAACGGGAAGAGGAAAAGTTCAACGAACGGGTCGTGGAGTACCAGACCGAGCTCGCCAAGGTGGAACCGCACGAGCACGTCAAAGACCGCAGACCGTTGAGCAAGGCCATCGTCGCGGTGTGGCTGATCATCGGCCTGCTGGTCCCAGCAATCCTGGGGTGGCGGGTGATGTTCAACAGCCCCGACCTCTACACCTACTTCACCAACCGCGAGCAGTTCTACCAGATCACGATCTGGTGCACCCTGATCTACTTCACGTTCGCCTACTGGGGCCTGCAACGCTCCAAGGCCTACAACAAGGCCCACGCCGCGAAAGTCGAGGCCGAGAACCGGGACGAGCCACAACCCGTGGGCTAGGTCCGGACGGGCCGGGCCGTGGCGACGTCATCCACGACGTCGACGATCATCAGCAGGTTGGCGATGAGCGCGCCGTAGAGGGTCCATTGCTGGCCGGGCAGATTTTCGTCCGACAGGTCGTCGGCCAGGTCGTGCAGCTCGCCGCGCAGACCGGCCACCTCCGCGTCCGGGTCGGCCACGGCCATGCCCATTCGCTCGACCAGGTCGATGAACCGGTCTCGGAACAGCGGGTCCCACTGCTGCGCCTGTCGTGACGACTCACGAACGTGACGCGCGACGCTGCGGGTCTGCGCGATCCCCTCCTCGAGCCGCAGGAGGATCTGCCCGTAGCCGTGGGTCGGCGGCTGGCGGCGACGACTTCGGGGGTTCAGCCGGGAGCTCTCGTCGGCGAAGCGCACCAAGGACCACGCCTCGTGAAGCGTGGCGTCGATCGACCTGGTGCGCTCGATCCAGTCGTCGGTGTCTTGGGACTTCCAGGGCACCTTCATCTGGTGCGACATGTCGACCAACAGGGATCCGAGCTCGCGATCCACCTGGTCGACCCGCTGCTGGGCGCCGCGGTCGTTCAGCGGCGGAATGACCACGAGGTTGACGATCAGGGCGATTCCCACGCCGAGGCCGACGTCGAGAAGGCGATCGATCACCTGCGGGTTCTCGCCCGCGCCGTATCCGGTGGTGATGAGAAAGAGCGCCGTCGTCGCCACCGTGGTGCCCTCTTGGCGCAGCACGCTCACCCGGGCGAGGCTCAAGCCGACCAGCAGGCTCAGGCCCAACGTCCACGCCGAGACACCGAGCGTGGCAGCGACGGTGGCAGCAAGCAGGACTCCGAGCACGGTGGCCAGCACGGTCTGCACCCCGCGCCATACGGTGCGATGGACGGTGGCGTGCACCGTCAGCAGGGCGGTCCACGGAGCCAGAAACGCCTGCTCCAGACCGATGAGGTGATGTGCGACCACCCAGGCGAGCACGGCGGCGATCACGGACTTCACGATCTGCAGCAGGTCGGTGGACCAACCCGGTGCGGTGAAGCCAGCGCGATACTGGGACCAACTCGGCAGGTGCGGAAAAAGTGACACCAGAGCAGTCAATCGCACGTCAGACCGGCGTGCAGATGCAGCGAGAGTATGGGTCAGATGGAGCGGCGGCAGAGCACTGCGCAGCTACGCTCTGATCGCGGTGGCCGCCGGACGTGGCACCACGTCTGCTCCGGCGAGCCAATGCTGTTCGGGGGCGGGGTGGGACAGGAAGTGCGTCATGGCCTGCGTGTAGGCGTACGCGCCGGCTTGTCCGAAGACCACCACGTCGCCGGCGGCCAAATCGGTGGGCAGCTCCCCGGTGCCAACGCGGTCCAAGGAGGTGCACAGCGGCCCGGCCAGGGTGAACGGCGACGTCATGTCATCGGGTATGCCGTCCCCTGCGGCGAGCGCGCCGGCGTCACTCAGCGTCGCGTCCGAGTCACTCAGCGCCATGGTGGGGAAGGACTGGCCGGTCATCAAGGGCCGAAGGAGGTGGTTGATCCCACCCTCCAGCATCGCGAACCGGACCCCCCGGCTGACCTTCGTCCGAATGACCCGCGCCGCATAGACCCCGCACGGCCCGGATAGCCAACGCCCCGGCTCCAGCAGCAGATCCCCGGTGAACCACTCGTTCGCCTGCAGCAGCACGTTCAGCCCCGCCCCGAGGGCTTCGATGTCCAGCTCGGGATCAGCCTCGGCATACCGGATGCCGAGCCCGCCCCCGATATCGATCAGGTCCAGGCAGATGCCGTGCTCGTAGGTCAGCCGGCGACCGATGGCCAACGCCGTGGCGTGGTTGGCGAGCAAGGCGGCGGCGTCGAGTTCGTTGCTGGCGGCAAAGACCTGCAGCCCGGTGATCACCACGCCGTCGTACGCGCGAGCGCGCGCCACGAAGTCGCTCAGGTCCTCCTCGTCCACCCCGAAGGCCGACGGGCCTCCGCCGCCGATGATGGTGGATCGTTCGGTGATCGGCGACGCTGGGTTGACGCGCACACTCACCTTCAGCGGTGGCCCGTGGTGCATCTGCGCCAGCCGTTGCACGTCTTCCAGGCCATCGACCTGGACTCGCGCGCCGGCATACACCGCAGCCCGCAGATCCTGATCGCTCTTGGCCGGTCCAGCGACAACCATCTCCTGACCACGCGCACCGATCGCCAGCACCTGGGCGATCTCCCCGGCCGAGGCACAGTCGAACCAGGCGCCCTGCTCCGCAAAGGTCTGCAGCAGGGGGGCGCCAGGGTTGGACTTCACGGCGTAGGCCAACCGGACACGTGGCGGCAACACCCGGCGCAACGCCCGGAATCTGTCGGCTGCGCGGTCGAGGTCGTAGACGAAACACGGTGTCTGGATGGCCGAGGACCCACGCAGCAGCGTGCGCAACCGGTCGTGCCCGAAGGCGAACAGGGCCTCAGCCATCGCCGGACCCACCGGGGGCTGACGCCGCGGTCGCGTGCTGCCGGATCGAGCGCCCCCCGGAAGCACGCGCGTAGGCATCGACGCGACGCAAGCCCTCGACGAGCTCGTCGCGAGGGCCACCTACGCTGATCCGGATGTATCCCGCGCCGGCGGAGCCGAAGGCCGACCCGGGCACCACGGTGACGCCTCCGTGGTCGCGCAGCCCGCCGGCCCAGCGACCGGGCTCGACGTCGACGGCCGGGACGGGAGCCCACAGGTAGAAACCAGCGGCGGGCCGGGCGAGGCCGCGCATCCAGGAGGGAGCGTGGCGGTCGACCAGATCCCATCGGGCGTCCAGCTCGGCTCGGGAGTGTGCCAGCACGTGTTCCGAAGCGCGCAGCAGGGCCGCCGCCGCCACCTGGCTCGGTCGGGCGGGTGCGGTGGTCATGGCGTTGTGCACCAATCGTGCCGGTGCCAACAGGTGCGGCGGGCCGATCGCCCATCCCACCCGCAGTCCCGGGGCGGCCCAGGCCTTGCTGACCGACTCGGTCACGACTCCGGCGTCGGTGACGTGGCGCAGGCTGGGCTGGGGACGCCCACTGTGCAGCTCGCGATAGACCTCGTCGGAGAGCACGATGATGTCCCGGTCCTCGCAGGCCCGGGCCACCTGCACCAACCCGTCGTGGCTGGCGCCGCCACCGGTCGGGTTGCTCGGATGGTTCAGCACCAGCATCCGCACCGGCGCCCCGCCGCCGTGGGTGTGCCGATCCAACGCCTCGATCAACGTGGCCGGATCGAGCGAGCCGTCGACAGTCAGGGGATAGGTCAGGGCCGTCCCGCCCGCGAGGTGGACCAGCGTGCGGTAGGCGGGGAAGCCGGGGTCCGGAACCGCGACGACGTCGCCCATCTCGACGTGAGCGGTGACCACCGCGAAGAGCGCGGCTTGGGATCCGGAGGCGACCAGGATCTCCTCGCTGCTCGCCCCGGTCTGATCGCCTACGGCCGACAGCAGCTCCGGGATCCCCTGGTTGGGGCCGTAGGAGCATCGCGAGGAGGCGGCAGCCCACTGCTGGAGGGCCTCGCGAGCGGGGTCCGGCAGCGCCCAGCCTGGTTCGCCCAGAGCCAGCGAGATGTTCTCGGCAGGGGCCTGCGCAGCAAAACTGCGGATGACCGAGGTGGAGAGCCCGGCCACCCGGGCGATCGGAGCTCTCACCGCAGTGCTTCCTCCAGCACCACTGCGGCTGCGGTGTCGGCGTCGCGATACTTCACGATGATCGGGGCATACAGGGCCAATCCGTGTTCCTGCGCGTAAGACCCGCGAGCCGGGCGCGACCCGGGGACGACCACGGCGCCGGCCGGGACCTCACCGCGCACGGTGCGTCCGTGGACCAGGTCAAAGATCGTGGTGGACGCCGTCAACGTCACCGCCGGCGCCAGCACCGCCCCCTCGCGCACCACCACCCCTTCGTAGAGTCCGCACTGGGCTCCGATGAAGGCGCCGTCCTCGACCACGACCGGTCGTGCGCCGATCGGCTCGAGCACGCCACCCAGCTGCACGGCGGCAGACAGGTGGACGCCGGCACCGACCTGAGCGCACGAGCCGACCAGGACGTGCGAGTCGATCATCGAACCGGCCCCGACCGACGCGCCGATGTTGACGTAGCTCGGTGGCATCAGCACGACGCCGGGGTGCAGGTGCGCGCCTCGCCGGATGGAGGAGCCGCCGGGCACGACCCGCACCCCGTCGTCGAGGGTCATGGCGCGGGCGGGGACCAACGACTTGTCGATGGCCCCACCGGGCCAGGCGGGATCGGGGGTCAGCACACTGAGCGCGAAGGCCGCCAGGATCACCTGCTTCACCCAGGTATGCGTGTGCCACTGACCGGCGTCGTCGCGGGTGGCGGCCCGGATGGCGCCGTCCTGGAGCGCGTCGAGAGCCTCGTGCACACGGGCCGGTGCGGCGGAGGCGGCGGTGATCTCAGCCAACGGCTGACCGAAGAACGCAGCCAGGTCGGTCGCGCCAGACGATACGGCGGTGGACGGCTGGGCGGTCGAGCTCACCAGGGCGCCCCGACGCCGGCGGGCACCCGGGCGACCCGCAACCCCGTCAGGGCGGCCTGCACGTGCGACCAGGTGTCCGGCGCCGCGGGAGCAAGCGGAGCGCGGACCATCGCGGTGCCGATGCCCAGACTGGCCAGACCCGCCTTGACCGGCACGGGGTTGGTCTCAGCGAACATCGCGGCCATCAGCGGGGCCAGAGCAGCCAGCGTGCCCCGTGCCCGGTCGAAGTCGCCGGCCAGCGCGGAGTGGACGAGCTCAGCGGTGGGGGCGGGGGCGACGTTGGCGCACACGGAGATCAGCCCGCGGGCGCCGACCGCGATGGCCGGCACGGCGAGATCGTCGTCGCCGGCGATTACGTGCCGTCCCTGCGGGGCCTCCAGGCACAGTTGACTGATCTGACGCAGGTCGCCCGACGACTCCTTGATCGCGACCACCTCGGGGATGGTCCACAACCTGGCTACCGTGGCAGGGTCCAGGTTCGTGCCCGTCCGGCCCGGGACGGTGTAGGCGATGATCGGCATTCCGGGCACGGCGGCGGCAACCTGGCCGAAGTGCGCGACGATGCCGGACGGTTGGGGCTTGTTGTAGAAGGGGGTCACCACCAAGATGCCGGCGGCACCGGCGTCGTGGGCCATCTGCGCCAGGTCGCAGGTGCGTTCGGTGTCCTGATGGCCGACGCCGACCACGACGGGCACTGAGCCTGCGCACTCCAGCGCCGTCGCGATCAGCTCGCGGCGTTCCGGGTCGGTCACCGTTGCCGCTTCGCCCGTCGAACCCAGCACCACCAGATAGTCGACCCCGCCGGCGATCACGTGAGTGATGAGCGCTCGGTATGCCGCCAGATCGACCGGGGGCGGGCTGGTGCGTCGGCGAGAGGTGCGCCGCTCGAAAGAGCCACCGTCACCGCTTCGTTGGCCCGGCGCTGGCGCCGTCGCGACTCGAGGGGCGCTGAACGGAGTGGCCAACGCCACGCCGAGTCCGGTGAAGGCAGTGTTCATGAGTGCTCCTGCGGCGAGATCGATCGATGGGTGGGGGGCTCGTGTGGGGTGCTCCGGGCGGCTTCGGCGCACGGCTCGCGGTGGGGCGCGAAGAGGTCGTCGAGCTGGTCGGCGGCCCAGTCATCGAGGGTGAAGACGCCGGTCCGGCCCCTGATCCAGCGTGCCGCGGCGAGGGCCCCGTCGGCGAAAACGTCCCGGCTGCGCGCCACGTGGGAAAGCTGGATCGTTTCGGTCGCCGTCTCCCAGTGCACGTCGTGCTGCCCGATGATTGAGCCCATTCGCAGACTCGTGGTCGCGATCTCGGCGGTGGGGCGCCGGGCGGAGTGAGCGAGCGCATCGATGAGCATCGTGGCGCTGCCGCTGGGGGAGTCGACTTTGCCCCGATGGTGCGCTTCCGTCACGGCCAGATCGACCGGCCCGGGGTGGCGGGCGGCATACCCGCCCAGCACCGCCGCGAGCCGGTGCATCAGCGCCATCGACATCGAGAAGTTCGGTGCGATCAGCACCGCGCTGAACCGTCCGGTATTGCGAAGGGCCTGCGCGGGCCATCCGGTGGCTCCGATCACCAGATCCGTCGTCGTGTCGTCAGCCCAACGGATGTGCTCGCCCACGGCGTCGGGGTGGCTCACGTCGATAGCGACGTCGACGTCACCCTCCGGCGTCTCACCGCGGCCCAGTCGCCACGCGCACTGCAGATCGGGGCTCGCGTCGATGGCGTCGGCGATCAACGATCCCAGACGCCCCCGGCCAAAGAGTCCGACAGTGCAAGCCATCGAAGAAGTATGGACCAGATCGAAGCGCGGCATTTGCGATAAAACCGCAGGTCATAGGCGGTGTGCGAGCCGCCGGGGGATTGACCGGAAGATTTGCGGTCGGCTCTGCCCTGAGCCGAACGTTGTGCCGGGCAGCGACGCAAAATTCAGGATGTGCGATCTTGTGGCACGCTGTGCGCAGCGACTGGCAGCGCACCGCACCTACGTCCCCGGAGGATCGGCATGGAACGCGAACACGTCGAGTTGCCCGGCGAGGGTCTGGACCGACCGGGGGAGATGATCCGCTACGGACACTACGGCCGACCGGTGCTGGCCTTCCCCTCCGAAGCGGGCCGCGCCCAGGACTACGAGAACAACGGGATGGTCGAGGCCTTGGCGCCGTGGATCGACGCCGGTCGGGTCAAGTTGTACTGCGTCGACTCCTTCGACAACCTCTCGTGGTCCCATCGCGAACTGCCGACCGAGGAGCGCGCACGCCGGCACGGGTTCTACGAACGATGGGTGCTGGAACACGTGGTGCCCACCATCGGCGCCGACTCACCGGGGCATCAGGGCATTGTGACCACGGGGTGCAGCCTGGGGGGATATCACGCGGTGAACTTCACGCTGAAACGGGCCGACCTGTTCCCCGTGGCCATTTCGTTGTCGGGCAACTTCGACCCCTCCTCATGGAACGGTTGGGGAGAGCTCGGCGAGGCGACCTACTTCGCCAACCCGTCGGCATACGTGGCCAACATGGGCGGTGAGCACCTCGACTGGGTGCGCGCGCACGCCAGCGTGGTGCTCGTGGTGGGTCAAGGCGCCTTCGAGGTCTCGCCGACCAGATCCCTGCCCGGCGCGCAGCTCATGGCGCAGGTGTTGGCGGACAAGGGCATCCCGCACGAACTCGACCTGTGGGGGTACGACTCGGCGCACGACTGGCCGTGGTGGCGCAAGCAGATCGCGCATCACCTGCCACGGTTCTGCTGACGGTAGGTTGTGCGTCATGGCTGACCGGCGATCGCATCTGATTGGACTCCTGCTCGGCGCGGAGCAGGACTGGCCTCAGGCCTTCGAGCGCATCTTGCAGATGGTGGGGCCGTTGAGTGTCAACGGCACCACGCACGAGGTGAGCAGCGAACGACTGCGCATCCACCCCTTCGACCTCACCGATCCGGTGCGACCCAACCTGGTGATCGACCGGTTGGGGTACTGGTACTACCACCCGAGAGAGTGGTTGAAGAAGGCTGCCCTGACCCACGACACGTATCTGCTGAACAGCCCGTTCACGTTCCAGTCGATGGAGAAGCACAGCGCCTACTGCGCGATGATCCGGCTGGGGCTCAAGGTTCCCAAGACGGTTCTGGTCCCCTACAAGAACCCCGTCGACAACGTTCGCTGGGCCTACACCTCGCAGCAGTACAACGACGCGTTCGACTTGGAGGAGCTGGCCGCTGAGATCGGTTACCCGCTCTACATGAAGCCGTTCGACGGAGGTGGCTGGCGGGGCGTCTCGCGAGTGGACGACACGGCGGGACTGCACAAGTCCTACGACGAGTCCGGCGAGATGCTGATGCACTTGCAGGCCACGGTGGACTACGACTACTTCGCCCGGGCCTTGTCGATCGGGCCGGAGACCATGGTGATGGACTTCCGTCCGGGCGAGCCGATGCACAACCGGTATGCCGTGACGCACCACTTCCTGTCCGAGCAGGCCGGCTGGGAAGCGGAGACGGTGAGCAAGGTCGTCAACGCCTTCTTCGGCTGGGAGTTCAACTCCGCCGAGATGCTGGTGGCCGGCAACGAGGTCCACCCGATCGACTACGCGAACGCCTGCCCCGACGTGGCGCTCACCTCGCTGCACTACTACTTCCCGTGGGCCATCACGGCGCTGGTCCGCTGGTCGACGTACGCGCTCGTCACCGGGCGAAAGGGACAGGTGGATCTGCAGACCCGGCGCTACTTCGACATCGCCGACGACACGTCGTTGTCCTACGAGGACAAGATGCTCGGCTATCGGGCGCTGGCCGACCGGCACTTCGAGGCCGACCGCTACTGGGAATGGTGTGAACAGCACCTGTCCCATCTGCCGGCCGCAGTGCTCGAGTGGGTCGGTTCGCCGCAGTTCGACGACCTGCTGGTGCAGACGGCGCGTTCCACCTATCCGCCGCACGAGCACGACAAGTTCATCGCGCACTTTCGTGGTCTGGTCGGCATGTGGACCAACGACCAAAAGGCGGCCCCGCCGCGCTGATCAGGCTAGGTCGACGGAGGGTAGGCGGAGCCTACGTCGGCATACATGCGCGACCAACGGGGACCAAGACGGCGGGTCGTTGCCAGCAATGTGGGGTAGCGAGAAAAGAACTTCACCATGCCGTCGAGCTCAAGCTTCCAGGCGGCCCACGACCGGCCGCTGGTCTCCCGGGCCCAGCCATGTATCCAGCGCACATCTCCCATCAGCACGACCGGCACCCCCTGTCGCCAGGCACGGAGACCCAGATCGTGGTCTTCGTAGTAGACGAAGAAGCGTTCGTCCCACCCGCCGAGTGCGGCGAAGGTGCTGCGATGACCGATGACGGCCGCGCCCATCGCCCATGCGATACAGCGTCGAGTGTGGGTATCGGCAAAGATCCGGTACCCCTCCTGGTGGTGGTCGTTCAGACGGTGGGCGACCTTGCGTCTCAGCGTGGGCACGCCGCGACCGTTGGGTTGCGCCGTGCCGTCTGGATCGAGCAGCTGAGGAGCCAACAGCAGAGGTTCGGCAGCGGCATCCAAGTAGCGTGACAGCACCGGGAGATCGTCGTAGTCGACCGTCACATCGGGGTTGACGAAGGCGACGAACCGTCCTCGGGCCACGCTCAAGCCAGCATTGTTGGCCGCCGAGAAGCCGATGTTGCGGGGCAGGGCGCACACGCGTGCGCCGAGCCGAGTGGCCGTGGCGACGGAATCGTCGACCGATGCGTTGTCGACCACGAGCCACTCCACGTCCTCCGGCACCGGCTGAGCCGCAAAGTGCGCCAACGCCTCTGCGCTGGTGTAGGTGACAGTGATGAGTGTCCACGTCACGCCGGCTCCCGTGTTCATCGGGCACTCACCAGGCGCAACCGCGGGCCGGTGTAGCTCGCTCGGGCTCGGCGTAGGCCGTAGGTGGCCTTCGCGACCCCAGCCCAATGGGCACCCAGCGTGCCGTTCCGGAGCATTCGGGGGGTTTTAGCGACGAGCACCGCGCCTAGGAACGCGGCGAACGCCAGTCCCTGCGGCAGGGAGTACAACCGCGCCGCAATGGTGATTCGGTTGCTCACCAAGAGTTGGGCGCGGCGACGCGAAACGCGCCCAGCGGTCACCGAATGTCCGCCTTGGTGAGGCAACAAGATGTCCAAGCCGGCACACGGTTCACCGTTGAGGTGCAGGCGCATCGCCAGGTCCGCGTCTTCGCCCCAGGCAAAGAGCGCCTCGTAGAAACCACCCATTCTGAGGAAGGTCTCTCGGCGGAACGCCGCTGCCCCACCGGAGGGACCGAGCAGTCTGCCGGCTCCACCCACGGCTCGATAGACCGAGGCCCGAGACGAGGAGGTGGCATCGCTACGGTGCAGGGGTCGGTCCATGAACCAGCCCGCACGGTTGAACGAGACCCCCTGGTGAGCCAGTGGCCCGGTCTGCTGGGAGATCGCCACACAGGAAACCTCCGGTGGCGTCGCGCTCACGTGCGCGAGGATGGTGTCCAGGGAGGACTCGGTCAACAGGATGTCCGGATTGACGAAGAGGACCCACTCGGCCTCGGAGGTCTGGGCCGCTTCGTTGCAGGCGGCCGCGAAACCGGGGTTGTCGGCTCGGCGCAACACCCGAGTATGGCCTGCCGCGGTCAGCGTCTGCTCGAGATAGTCGGCATCCGAGGAGTCCTCTGAGTTGTCCACGAAGGACCAGCTCAGCCGCGGATCGTTCGAGGAGGCGAGCTGCACGAAACTGTCCAGTTCCTGGGAGGCCGACTCCGCTGAGTGATACGTCACGACGATGACGTCGGCAAGCATGATGTCAACCCCCTGTGCTCTCCGGTGTAACGACGATTTCGGTGTGACACCTGCACAGGTAACGAGGGTGCCGAAATGAAGCGAACAATACATCGCCAATCCGCGATATGGTCAAGAATACGTCAGGAGTAAGTCACCTGTGTACCATGCCGGAGCCAGACAATGGTCAAATAGTCTGGGATTTTTGCGCAGCGCCGTGTGTGCTGCCTAGGTGAAGGAGCGTTCCGATCGAACTGACTAGACCGTCATCGTTGGCCGTCATCGTGCTGAACTGGAACACCGCTGAGCACACCCTCGGCGCGGTGCAGTCCCTTCCGGAGTCTTGGCGCGAGGGCATCATTATCGTCGACAACGGCTCGGCGGACCAGCAAGGTCAGCTGGACCTGCTGCAGCCGCTGGGCACCCGGATCGTCGCCCGCGAACAGAACGGCGGTTTTGCCGTGGGCATGAACACCGGCCTCAAGGCAGCCGCCCGCGCGGGTTTCACCCATGCGGTGATGGCCAACTCGGACTGCAGGCCCACAGCCGAAGCCCTTTTGGCGATGTACGCCCTGACTCCCGCCCATGCGCTCGTGGGGATCGCGCAGGTCGAGGGGCTGGACGAGAACATATCACGGCAACGATACCCCACGGCGGCCGTGGGCGACTCACTGACGCCGCGCGTATTCACCTGCGCTGGTTGTGATGTCGGACATCATGAGGTCGACGTGGTCTCAGGCGCGGTGATGTTGGTTGACCTGGCCGTGTTGGAGTCGCTGGGGTGGATCGACGAAGGCTTCTTCCACTACAAGGAGGAGGTCGACATGGCCTACCGGGTCCGTCGCCAGGGTCACGGGGTGGCCTGGGTATGCTCCTACGAAGTTGGTCACGCGGTCGGAGCGAACGTGGCGCACTACTCCCCGACCTGGTCGTACTACCGGTCCCGCAACGACATCTACTTCTTCCGCAAGCACGGCGGGCTTCGCCGCCCGGGGGCTCTGCTCCGCCTGGCCCGCAACGAGCTCACCTTCCTGGCGCAAGGGCGGAACGGCCGACACTGGCTCAGCGGGGTGAGGGACGGAGCCACCAACAAGACCGGACGCCGCCAGGAAGTGTCATGACGCCGCTTCCGTGGCTCACCTCGTTCGTGTTGGCGACGCTGATCCCCGTCGTCACCATCGCACCCTCACTCGGTGCCGGGGGCACGGTGCTGCGGACAGCACTGGCGGGCGTGGCCGTGATTGCTGTCATGCGTGACCACAGCAGGCTCCAGCCTTCCCAGGCCTTGCTGGCGTTCACCTGGGTGACCCTGGTGGCGGCGATGACCCTGGGAAGCCCCGACCTGGGCCAAGGGATCGTCCGGGCCATCAACTGGCTCATGTTCATGCCCCTGATATTCCTCGCCGCTCATCCGGGGCATTGGGCCATCGTGACGCGGTCGGCTTTGTTCACGTGTTGGGTGCACCTAATCGCGGTCGGAGCTCAGATGCTCGGTCTGCTCGGCGGCACCTGGGGCGGTCTGCTCACCTCCGGCGCGGACTACGACCCGTCCCGCAACAACTGGCTCACCCGCTACACCGGGTTGCTCTACAACCCCAACGATCTGGGACTGATTCTCGCCCTCGGGGTCGTGGTCGCCCTGATGCTCGCTAGCGAGCGCGGCGGTTCGCGCGCCTGGTTCGCCATTCCCAGTGCCGCCTTGTTCACCGCAGGGATCATCCTGACCGGTTCGCGGGGAGCGGTCCTGGCCTTGGTCCTGGGCATTGTCGTCCTGCTGGTCTTTCTGCCGACGCTGCACCGACTGTTGGTCATCAGCCTGGCCGTGGTGACCACGATCGCGTTGACGACTCGCGAGGGCGAGACCCGGCTCGTGCTCAGCTCGATCACCGACATCTTCACCGGTGCGGACCGTTCCGCCAGCACCCGGCAAAACCTCTGGTCGACCTACCTGGACAGGGCCGACAACCTGGTGATCGGGAATGGCTTCGGCGCGACGGTGAAGGCGGGCGCAGTCGACTCAGCCGCCGCACCGTCCGCGATCGCGACGGTCGACAACTCGGTGTTGAAGCTTCTGCTCGAGGGAGGTGGGCTCTCGGTCGCGGTCTTTCTCGCGTTGTTGGCGGTGATCTATCTGCCCCTGCTCACTCTGCGCAACGGACGGCATCGGTACGCCGCGGGCGCCATCCTGGCCGGCGTAGCCATGATCGGCTTCCGTTCGGGATCGGTGGACCTGTTCGACATCAACCCCTGGAACGCAATCATCTGGCTGTTCGCCGGCTTGGCTACCGGGCTGGGCGCGCAAGCACGGGCTTCGGCCCAGCGGGCGATCGACGCCCCACCACCTGCCCCGCGACACTCGGGATCGGGCTCCGCCTCCGTGCAGACATCCTCCCTTGCCGTGAACTCGACGTGATTGCGGTGGACGCGAGCATGCAGACCCGCAGGCTCGTGGATGTTGTCGTGGGTCCCGAACCCACCTGCGAAGTCAGGCTCTGGAACGCCGAACCCGCCCGGGCAACGCTGCGGGTGGGACGTTGGTGCGCGCTGGCTGGAGCTCTGATCCTGGTGTCGGTCCACTCCGTCAACGCGATCGCTCTCGACGGTGCGGTGACCGCCCTCGACGCCAACCAGGACGCGACTCCCCTGGTGTGGGCCAGCGCGGTCGCGATATGGACGGTGAGCGTGGCCGCCCTGCTGGCTGCCGCGATGAGGACAGGGCCCGTGGTCCAGTCGGTGTTCCTGGCGTGCGCCACCGCCTTCTTCTCGATGGACGACATGATCGGGGTTCACGAGAGCATAGCGAAGGTCCTCGTGCTTCAGTTCGGGGTCACGAACCCCTGGGGCGGGGCACTCCTGCCGCTGGTCTACCTGCCGTTGTTTGCGGTCACTGTCGTGCTCATCCTGCGGATGGCCCGCTCCGGGACCACGGCGACGTTTCGGGACGCCGTGACCGGGGTATGCCTGCTGGTGGCGGCCGTGGCCTTGGAGACCGTGAGCGCACCCTGGTCCGAGCAGACCAGCCTGCTGCATACGCTAGGAGGCGGCATCGAAGAAGCGATGAAGCTCGCTGGCTGGATCCTCATCGCCAGCAGCGCGCTGGCCGTGCTGATGACCAATGTGGTGCGCCGCGCGATGTCCCACCCGGCACTACGGTGAGCCCCCGCACCCCCGAGTTCCCGTCCGCCTCGACCAACAGCAACAGCCCCCTGGCGGGCACGCGAGCGACTCGGCTCTGGGACACCCCCGCGTTCATGGGGGTGGGCCGGTTCACGGCCATGGCTCTGGGGCTCCTGGGCACCCCGTTCATCGCCCGCGCATTGGGACCAGAAGGCCGGGGCCTGAGCGCCGCCATTCTCGCCGTGGTCATCATCGCTCCCATGGTGGTGGGCATCGGGGTGCCGCTGACCTCCCGTCGGCGCGCCGCGAGTGGGAGAGCCCTGGATGCGGCCCGGACCGGTCGTCGGTGGGCGGCGATCACGGTGCTCCCGTTGGCGGTCCTTGCCTGGCCGTTGGAGCACGCGCTCTTCGCGGGGATGGCGACCCCGGAGCGGTGGGCCTTCTACACCTCGCTGGCTAGCGTGCCGCTGACCGTCTCGTGGTTGGTGGACTCCAACATCCTCGTGGCTACCCGTCAGTATCGGCGGGTCGGCTTGATCGCGATCATCCAGGCGGGGGTCAGCACCGGGGCCGTCCTGGTGTTGTGGAGTCTGAACGAGCTGGACGTTCCCAGCGTCCTCTACGCCAACGTCAGCGGGCATGCGGTGACCTTTGTGTTGGGACGACTGTGGGTGTCCGGGCGTGGGGGTAGCACCCGTGATCTGAGCGACCATGTGCGCGAGGGCAGCACCGTGGCCGGCGGGGAGATCGCCGACGTGAGCTCGCGAAAGATCGATCAGATGCTGGCCCTGCCCATCATCGGGGGTGCCAACGCCGGCATCTACGCCGTAGCCGTCACCGCGGGGTCGGTGGCCCTGCCGATGGTCCAGGCGCTGGGCAACGCCGCCTTCGCGAACCTCACGCACGGTGATCGACGCGTGACGATGCACGCGGTGCGACACGCGCTCGCGCTGTCGATGATGTGCGCTGCGCTCACCGCAGCCGCCGCCTGGGTCGGGATTCCGGTGATCTTCGGGGCGGAGTTCCGGGACGCTCGGGTGCCCGCCATGATCCTGGTAGGCGGTTCGGTGATCGTTGGCGGCACGTTCATGACGACGATGGCTCTGGTCGCCCAACGGCGTGGGTCGGCCATGACGCTGGCCCGAGTGGTCGGCCTCACCGTCGCCGTCGCGTTGCTCTACCCCTTGGGACAGTGGGCCGATGCTGCCGGACTGGCGTTGGCGATGGTCCTGGGATCCTGTGTGAGCGGGGCCATGTCGCTGGCCCTGCTGAGGTTGAGCCCGTGGGAGGTGGCACCGCGACCCCGTGACTTCGCGAACTCGGTGCGGCATCTGGCCGGTCGAGCGTCGAATGACTGAGGAGGTACCGGGCATGAGGGTGGCGTTTGCGAACCACACCGCGGACATCGCGGGTGCCGAGCGATCCATGGTGAGTGTTCTGGAGGTGCTGGCGACGCACGGCCATGAGGTCCACGTCTGGGTGCCCGGGCCGGGTCCACTGATCGGGCACCTGAAGGCCCTCGGGGCTCAGGTGCATCGACAGCGTAGCCACTGGTGGATGTCGCGCCGGGGGGGTGGGGTCATCGGGTTGATCCGGCTGGCTCAGGCGGGGAGTGACACGGTCGGCTTCGTGCGGGCGTGGCGCCGGGTTCGGCCCGACGTGGTGGTGGTCAACACCTCGGTGACTCCGGCGCCGGTATTGGCGGGGGCCTTGCTCAGGATCCCTACGGTCACAATCGTGCGCGAGTCCCTGCGCAGCAATCCGACGCTACGGTCGCTGTTGCCCAAGACGGTCATCGTGGCCGCGCTGGCTCGCTGGTCGACTCAGGTGGTCACGATCTCGCGGTACGTGTCCGAGCAGCTGGAGCCCTGGCCGTCCGGAGCACCTGCACCGCTGGTGCGTCATCCCGGCGTCAGCCTGGATCCGCTGCCCAAAGTCGCGCGAGCCGCGGGAGATGGCACGATGCGACTGCTCCTGTTGGGCAGCATCGGGGGCGATAAGGGCCAACGGGAAGCCGTGCAGGCCGCAGGCGCCGCGATCGAATGCGGAGCCGATCTGCGGCTGGACATGTATGGGGATGGCGTGCCCAGCGAACTGACCGCCCTGCGGGGGGCGATCGCGGACTCAGGGCACTCCGAGCGACTGTGCCTGCACCGGCCGATCGACGACATCAGGCCCCTTCTGGCCCGGGCGGACGCCCTGATCATGGCTTCGCGCAACGAAGGGTACGGCCGAGTCACCGTCGAGGCGTTGCAGGCCGGGGTGCCGGTCGTCGGCTACGCCGCAGGGGCCACCACGGAGATCCTCGAACAGGGAGGCGGCCTGCTCGTGCCCCCCGGCGTGCGGGCCCTGCACGGCGCACTGTGCGAGGTGGCTGCCGATGGTGAGCTGCTTGCCCGGCTCACGGAGCAAGCCGTGGAGGTCGGACGTCGACTGCAACAGGTTCCCCGAAGTGCTCAACTCGCCGAGGTGATCGAAGCGGTGGCCTCCACCGCAGCCGTCCGGGTGTCCGGGCCGGGTGCCTCGAGGCGATGGGAATCGGACGGCAAATACACACAGTAGGGCACGGTAAAGTCTTGGTCATGTGCAGGTATAGACATAAGAAGTAGGGGCGAGATCACTTGTTGCGCAAGTTAATAGGCGAGCAGACAATCCATCGCGACGGTGGCGACATATCCATTGATGACCGATAGCGGAGTGCAAAGATGAACCCAGAACAACCCATGAATCGCGACCGTCGGGCGTTGTTGACGGGCGGTGCATTGTTGGTTCCGGGGATGTTCTTGGCTGGATGCAGCCTGGGCGAGGAGCCCGAGAGTGCCAGTTCGACGCCCCGACTGCGCACGGCCGCCCCCGTGGAGGATGCCGACAGCCACGTCGTGCGCCTGGGCGTCGAGGCCGATAGTGACGCCGACGTCACCGAGGCCTTTGCCGAGGTGATGAAGCAGCTTCACCCCACGCAGACGACCACGATCCAGCTGGAACGCGGTGTGTATCTGGTGCGAGGTATCGAGATCCCCCCGGACCGCACCGTGATTATCCGGGGCATGGGAATCGGCTACGTAGGAGGCAGCTTCGGCACGCAGATCCGCCGTTACGACGATGGCGGCGAGCCGCTGCTGCTGGCCCAAGGCAATCCCGACACGTTGACGTCCGCGGAGCTGAACACCCCCCCTTTCCGCACCCGGCTGGAGCTGTACGACCTGGAGCTGCACGGCAACGAGGCCGGCGTCGGGCTTCGGGTCTTTCGCGGTCAGCAGTGCAACTTCGAGCGGATCAGGGTCACCCGGTGCGCCAGCCACGCGGTGCACCTGACGCAGATGTTCAACTCGTCGTTGACCCGGGTGTTCACCTCCTACAGCGGCCGGGGCGACGAGCAAGCCGCCATGCTGGTCGACGGCACGGACGAAGACTCGACCGCCGGCACCAATACGCTGCACCTCACCGACTGTGAGTGGGAGACCAACGAGGGGACGGACCTGGTCCTCGACGGATATCCGGGCATGCCGAGTGTCGCGGTGCTGGTCGCGAACGCCAAGATGGAGCGGGCCACCGGGGACTTTCCGCTGATTCGGGTGACCCGGAACGGCAAACTGCAACTGGACAACAGCTACCTGTACCTGGGTTCGGACACCGATCATCACCTGGTGCAGACGGCTGGATCGCTGATGCTGACCAACGTCCACATGGCCAGTGGGCGATCTCCGGAGTTTCAGGTCCGCCACGATGACGGACTCTTGATGATGGCTGTGGTGCAGAGTCAGGCCCGAGTCACACAGGCGGTGGTGCGGGTTGGCGCCGAGGTTTCCCTCGGCCGGTGTGTGCTGCGGGGAGTCGTGGCCACCGACGGCAACAGAGTGGTCCGTGACTTTCGAGAGCTGTCGGTCAAGTTGGGCAAGCAGGTGGTGCCGGTGCCACTAATGCACTCGACCGCGCCCTCCGAACAGGTGGAGGGGGGAGTCGCTGCAGGGTGGCGCTTGCAGGCGGGAGCCGACAGTCCGGTGTGCATCGGGCAGGTCGTCCTGCCCGATGGTCTGCCCGACGACGCCGTCTGTGACGTCGTCCTGCGCTGGTCGACGAGTTCCGGTGGCGCCGGTGACGTCGCGTTCCGGGCGACGGTCGCCGTGGTCGGACCGAACGACTCGCTCACTTCGCGACAGAAGCGGCTGAGCGTCACGTCGCCGGCACCGGCCGCGGCGGCAGTCCTGACCGAGTCCACCCTGACCCCGAATGTCACTGTGCGGCAAGGACAACTCGTGCAGGTGCACGTGCAACGAGCCGGAGGCGAAGGGGACACTTTCGCTGAGGATGTCATCTTGCTCACAGCACATCTTCTTGTTTCGGTCGTTCCTTAATTAGCGGTTTGGTGTAGCACTATGCGACGATCACGGTCAAGATTGAGTAAAGCCTGGGTAATGTGGTAGTCATGAGGTTGTTTACGGATGACGTAACCGGCTGATCAATGAACGGTCAGTCACGCACGGCACCCGAGCAGGAGATGGACATCGTTGAAGGACGCGCTCAAGCCACGGCAACGGTTTGGACGTGAGTTTCAGCACCACCGACCACGCGCCACGGAGGGGTTCCCCGATGGAAGTTTCGGCCTTGCGCTCTACGACGGCGCAGACCGATCACTCGGCTACCGGACCGTTCGCCATGACCGTGAACGCGCTACGAAGCCGACGACGGCAGGCCATCGACCTCTACTCGTCCCGGTTGCTCGTGATCGATGCCGTGCTCGTGGCGGTTGCCGCGATCACCGCGTACGCGGTGGTCTTCGGTTCAGCCGGGCAGGTCCTGGTGATGGGCCAGTCGGAGATCGACTACGTCTGGGTCACCCTGGCGGTAGCACTGCTGTGGATCGTGAGCCTTACCGTCTCGGGTTCGCGCAACACGCGACTGGTGGGTTCGGGGTCGGTGGAGTACGGCCGGGTGATCAACTCCAGCATCCTGGTCTTGGGAGTGATCGCCGTCTTCACCCTGGGGACGCAGGTGGAGTTCTCCCGAGGCTTCGTGTTCGTCAACCTGCCGCTGAGCCTGCTGTTGCTGTTGCTGGGTCGGGCGGGGGCTAGGCGCTGGTTGGCCGCCCAACGGCGAGCCGGTCGCTACTGCTCCGACGTGGTGGTCGTGGGCTCAGCGTCGGCCGTCACGGCGGTCACCCGAGATCTGCGGGCCAACCCCACGGCGGGCTTTCGGGTGCGGGGCGCCTGCCTGCCTAGCGGGCACCAGCCGACAGTTCTCGGTGTGGGCGACCTTCCGGTTACCATCGGCGTCGAGGACGTGCCGCAGATTCTGCGCGAATGCGGTGCCGACACGGTGCTCGTCACGAACTGCCACGACCTGAGCCCGTTCCAGCTACGCGAGCTCAGCTGGAGTTTGGAGTCGGGTCGCTACAACCTGCTGCTGGCACCGAGCCTGACCGATATAGCCGGTCCTCGGGTGCACGCCCGCCCGGTCGCCGGCCTGCCGTTGATCCACGTCGAGACCCCTGAGCACACCGGCCTCGGCCAGGTGGGCAAACGCATGTTCGACTTCGTCGCGTCGGCAGCACTCATCCTGATCACCTCACCCCTGTGGCTGATGGTGATCCTCGGGATGCGGCTGGGCGATTCCGGGGACATCTTCTATCGCCAGGAACGTATCGGCCAGGACGGTCGGGCGTTCAGGATGGTCAAGTTCCGGACCATGGTTCCGGATGCCGACAGTCGACTCGCTGCTCTTCTCGCGAGCGAGGGGCTCGGCGACACTCCGCTGTTCAAGCTCGCGGATGATCCGCGCATCACCCCCATCGGACGCGTGATGCGGCGCTACTCGATCGATGAGCTGCCGCAGCTGCTGAACGTCTTCAAGGGCGAGATGAGCCTGGTCGGCCCTCGCCCCCAAGTTGGCGCGGAAGTCGCGCTGTATGACAACGCCGCGCAACGGCGCCTCATCGCCAAGCCGGGTATGACGGGCCTGTGGCAGGTGAGTGGGCGCTCGCGGCTGACCTGGGACGAGGCGGTGCGCCTGGACCTGTACTACCTGGAGAACTGGTCGATGGCCGTTGACCTCGTCATTCTTCTGCGGACCGTGCGTGCGGTGATCCGGCCGGGTGCCGACGCATCATGACCTCCCTTCAGCATTCGCTCCGCCCGGAGTCCATCGAAAGGCACCATAATGACGACCTGGCAGCATGAGGACCACGCTCCCTCGCTCAACGGCATACCGGTTGGTCGCAGCGCGCGAGCTGATCCGGACGAAACCGCCGACATACCGGTGGTGTCACCGCGGCAGCGAGCGGTGGCCGAGGTGAACGCTCCGACCCGCTCGGCCCACCGTGCTTCCCGAGATCATGAACCCAGCTACTACCGCACCGCAGTGCACAGGTTCTGGTCGGTGATGGTCGCGGGACTGATCGGTGGCTTGCTGCTCGGCTGGCTCGCCGCCGGCACCATGACACCGCAGTACCGCTCCACGTCTCAGGTCTTCGTGTCCTTTCAGGCCTCGGACGTCACCCCGAAGAGCACCCTGGAGGGGTTGAGCTTCACTCAGCAACAGGTGGTCAGCTACGCAGACATCGTGTCCAGCCCGCTGGTGCTGGATCCCGTCATCGACAGCCTCGGTCTGGACGAGGATGCCAAGAGCCTGGGGAAGCGGGTGGAGTCGAGCACCCGCACGGATACGGTGTTGATCGACATCAACGTGACGGACGAGGAGCCGGTGATGGCCCAAAACATTGCCGATGAGATCGCTGCCACCCTGGGTGACGTGATTGCGGACCTGGAACGACCCACCGGTGACACGCGCCTTCCGGTCAATATCACACCGGTGCAGCCTGCCTCCCTGCCGGACAACCCGTCCGCCCCGAACACCCTGTTCATTGTGGCGATCGGCGGGGCTGTCGGACTCTCGCTGGGCTTCGGCCTCGCCCTGCTCCTGCAGTCAGGCATGGTGAACGGCATCGTCGGCTCCGGGCCGGGTGTGCTACGGCGGATGCGGGGATCCATAGGTCAGCGTCGCTGAAGAGCGGCCGCCGGAGATCGAATCGCCGGGGCTGAGGGGCTCAACGAAGCCCGCAGTCCACGAACAGGGTGTCCCCGTGGGGTTAGACACCGGGTAGGGAGAGGTGGGCATTGTGAAGGCTGTCATTCTGGCCGGAGGGCTCGGTACGCGTCTCAGCGAGGAGACCGTGCTTCGCCCGAAACCGATGGTGGAGGTGGGGGGAATGCCGATCCTGTGGCACATCATGAAGACGTACGCCTCCCACGGCATCGACGATTTCGTCATCTGCTGCGGCTACAAAGGGGCGGTGATCAAGGACTACTTCGTTAACTACCGTCGACGCATGGCCGACCTGACGGTCGATCTGCAACACGATGAGATCACCGTTCACTCGGCTCACCGCGAACCGTGGAGGGTGACCCTCGTGGACACCGGCACCGAGACCATGACCGGTGGGCGCCTACGGCGAGTGCGCGAGCACGTGGGTGACGAGACGTTTTGTATGACGTACGGCGACGGGGTGTGTGACGTGGACGTGAGCGCCGAAGTCACGGCCCACCGCGATAGTGGCTCAGCAGCGACCATGCTGGCGGTCCAGCCGCCCGGACGATTCGGCGCCTTGGTGCTGGGCGAGCATGAGAACCGGATCGAGCGCTTCCACGAGAAGCCCGAGGGCGACGGTGCGTGGATCAACGGAGGCTACTTCGTGCTGGAGCCCACGGTGTTCGAGCACATCGAGGGGGACGACACGGTGTGGGAGCAGGACCCGCTGCGGTCACTGGCGCACTCAGGACAGCTCAACGCCTACAAGCACACCGGATTTTGGCAACCAATGGACACGCTGCGCGATCGCAATCTGCTTGAGCAGCTCTGGCACGACGGCCAAGCGCCGTGGAAGGTGTGGTGACATGCGCGTACTCGTGACGGGGACCGAGGGGTACTTGGGCTGCTTGTTGGTCCCGACGCTGATGGCCGATGGTCATGACGTGATCGGGCTGGACACGGGCTACTACAAGAACGGCTGGCTCTACCACGGGCTGTCCGCAAGCCCGCGGACCCTGATCAAGGACATGCGGGACCTGACCACCGAAGACCTGGCCGGGGTAGACGCGGTGGTCGCGATGGCGGAGCTGTCCAACGACCCGACCGGTGACCTGGTCGGTCCGATCACCTACGACATCAACCACAAGGGTTCGGCGCACGTGGCCACGGTCGCAAAGGAGGCCGGCGTCGAGCGTTTCGTCTACATGAGCAGTTGCTCGGTCTACGGCGTTGCCGATGGGGAGGTCGACGAGACGTCGCCGATCGACCCGCAGACCGCATACGCCGAATGCAAGGCGCTGACCGAGGCCGACCTGCAGGAGCTGGCCGACGACTCCTTCCATCCGACCGCATTGCGCAACGCCACGGCCTTCGGTGCCTCTCCCCGGCAGCGCTTCGACATCGTGCTCAACAACCTCGCCGGGTTGGCCTGGGTGGAGAAGGAGATCGCGATGACCTCCGATGGGTCGCCGTGGCGACCCATGGTGCACGCGTTGGACATCGCCAAGGCGATCCGGATGGTCCTGGCCGCCCCGCTCGACCAGATCCACGCCAAGGTCTACAACGTCGGCAGCAACGACAACAACTACACCGTCCGGCAGATCGCGGAGACCGTGGCGGATGAGTTCCCGGGCTGCGCCTTGTCCTTCGGGGCTCCCGGGGCGGACAACCGCAGCTATCGAGTCAACTTCGACAAGATCTCGACCGAGCTCGGGTTTTCTTGCGACTGGGACTTGGCGCGCGGTGCCCGCCAGCTCCACGACGTGTTCGCGGCCATCGACTTGGACGCCGAGACGTTCTACGGCCGGGGTCACACTCGCCTCAAGCAAATCCAGTATCTGCTCACGAGCGGTCAGGTCGACCCACAACTCTTTTGGAACGAGGCTCGCGTATGAAGTTCACGCCCACCGAGGTCGAGGGGTGCATGCTGATCGAGCTGACCGAGCACCGCGATGACCGCGGATTCTTCGCCCGCTCGTTCTGCACACAGGAGTTCGCCGAGCACGGGTTGGACACGATGGTGGCCCAGGCCAACATCTCCTTCAACCACCGAGCGGGCACCGTGCGCGGCATGCATCGACAGCTGCCACCGCACGCCGAGGGCAAGCTCGTGCGGTGCACGGCGGGGGCCATCGTGGACGTCGCCCTGGACCTGCGGGAAGACAGCCCGACCTTCGGCAAGCACGTCATGGTTGAGCTGACTGCGGACAACTTCCGCGCGCTGTGGCTGCCCCCTTACGTCTCGCACGGATACCAGACCCTGGTGGACAACACCGTGGTCAGCTACCAGGTCTCCGGGCCGTACGCGCCGGGAGCGGAGAAGGCTCAACGTTTCGATGACCCGGCCTTCGGGATCGACTGGCCCCGCGAGGTCACGGCGATCTCGGAGAAGGACCGCAGCTGCCCGGACTGGGATGGGAAGCCGATCACATGATCATCACCGACACGCTGCTGGCTCGTCGTCAGGAGCAGGGTGTGCCGGTGCGGGTGGCGATCGCCGGTGCGGGCTTCATGGCCAAGGGCTTGATCAACCACATCGTCAACACGGTCCCGGGGATGGACATCGCCGCCGTCTTCGCCCGCTCTCCGGAGCAGGCCGAGCATGCCCTGGAACTGGCCGGCCGCACGGGTGAGGAGGTCCGGCACGTGTCCGATGCCTCAGGGATCGACAACGCCGTGTCCTCCGCAGTGGTGGCCATCACCGACGACATGTCCGCGATCACACACGCCGGATCGGTCGACGCCGTCATCGACTGCACCGGTGCGGTGGAGTTCGGCGCGCACCTGGCCCTGTCGGCGCTCGACGGGGGCAAGCACCTGGTGTTGATGAACGCCGAGGTCGACGCCACCGTCGGCACGGTGCTCAACGAGCGGTTCGAGGCTGCGGGTCTGGTCTACACCGGGTGCGACGGCGACCAGCCGGGCGTGGAGATGAGTCTGGTGCGTTTCGTCCGGGGCCTGGGGTTACGCCCTCTGGTGGCCGGCAACATCAAGGGTCTGCAGGATCCCTACCGCAACCCGACCACCCAAGAGGGCTTCGCGCGCCAGTGGGGGCAGGATCCGCACATGGTCACCAGCTTCGCCGACGGCACCAAGGTCTCGGTCGAGCAAGCCTTGGTGGCCAACGCAGCCGGCTTTTCGGTGCATCAGCGCGGCATGCTCCAACGCGACCATCGCGGTCACGTCGACGAGCTCACCACCGCCTACGACGTCGAGGAGCTGCGCGAGCTCGGAGGTGCGGTCGACTACGTCGTGGGTGCCAAGCCGGGCCCGGGGGTCTACGTCCTGGCCGAGCACGACGACCCGAAGCAGCGGCATTACCTCAACCTGTACAAGCTCGGCGAGGGACCGCTCTACAGCTTCTACACCCCGTATCACCTGTGCCACTTCGAGGTGCCCAGCACGGTCGCCAAGGCGGTTCTGCTCGGGGACGCCACCATCAAGCCCTTGCCCGGGCCGCGGCGGGTGGACGTGATCACCGTGGCGAAGACCGACCTGAAGGCGGGTCAGGTGTTGGACGCCCTGGGCGGTTATACCTACTACGGCGAGGCGGAGAAGGCTCCGGTGGCGCACCAGCAGCGGCTGGTGCCCGCAGGGCTCGCGCAGGACTGCGTGTTGACTCGGGACATCGCGAAGGACCAAGCCATCTCCTACGACGACGTGACGGTGCCCGCCGGGCGGCTGGCCGACCGGCTGCGCGCAGAGCAGGACAAGGCGTTCGAGGCCCGATGAGCGCGCCCGCGGCCGACAGCCGGACGGCATACGACTTCGCCGTCGTCGGCGGGGGAATCGTCGGGTTGGCCACGGCCAAGGCCCTGCTGGAGCGGCACCCCGGCGCGACCCTGGTCCTGCTGGAGAAGGAGGCGGCGCTCGCTCAGCACCAGACGGGTCACAACAGCGGGGTCATCCACGCCGGCGTCTACTACAAGCCCGGCTCCTTGAAGGCCCAGCTGTGCACTGCCGGCGCCCGGCGCACCCGCGAGTTCTGCGACGAGCAGGGCATTGCCTACCGCGACACCGGAAAACTGATCGTGGCCACCGATGAGGCCGAGGTCGTCCGGATGGAGGCCCTCCAGGAACGAGCGGGAGCCAACGGGTTGAGCCTCGAGCGCCTCGACGGCGCCGAGTTGCGCCACCGCGAGCCCAACGTGACCGGGGTGGCAGCGCTGTTCTCGCCCACCAGCGGGATCGTGGACTACACGACGGTGTGTGAGGCGATGGCCCGGATCCTGCGTGCCGCCGGGGCGCAGATCCGGTTGGGAGCTCGCGTCACCGACATTACCGAATCCCTCAGCGAGGTGCGGATCGACGTCAGCACTGACGGTGAGGCGCCTGAGCCCGTGTTTGCCCGGCAGCTCGTCGTCTGCGGCGGCATCCAAGCCGATCGCTTGGCTCGGCTGGCCGGGATGGACGTCGACTTCCAGATGGTGCCGTTCCGAGGCGAGTACTACCGGCTCCCGTCGGCGATGAACGACGTGGTCGACACCCTGATCTATCCGGTGCCGGACCCCTCGATGCCGTTCCTCGGCGTGCACCTCACCCTGATGATGGACGGCGGGGTGACCGTGGGACCGAATGCGGTGTTGGGCTTCGCCCGGGAGGGCTATCCGAAGTTGTCCGTCGACCTGACCGATACTGCGCAGTTCGCCCGGTTCCCCGGTTTCTGGAGACTGGCTCGGGGACTGGTGCGCACCGGTGCGGTGGAGCAGTGGAACTCGGTCTATAAGCCGGGCTACCTCGACCTGGTCCGCAAATACTGTCCGTCGGTGGAGGTGTCCGACCTGCTGCCGGAGCCAGCGGGCATCCGTGCCCAAGCGGTCCGACGTGACGGCACCATGGTCGACGACTTCTTGATCTACGAGTCCGAGCGCATGTTGCACGTGTGCAACGCGCCGTCACCGGCGGCCACGTCGGCCCTGCCGATCGGGGATCTCATCGCCGACAAGGTCGTCGCCCACGTCGCCTGAACGGGTCGCCTGAACGGGTCGCCTGAACGGGTCGCCTGAACGAAGAGGGTGGCTGTTCGTGGGCCCCGAAGCGCTACGTTGAGCGGCGACCCGGTGCCCTTGCCTCAGGTTTGTCCGGTCTTGGTCTGGACCAGCTCGATCAGGTCATCGACTCGCTCGAACTGTGCCATCTCGGTGTCGCTGAACGTCACCCCGAAGTGGCTTTCGATGGAGAACATCAAGCTGATGTGAGCCAAGCTGTCCCAACCCTCGATGTCATGCGCGGTCATGCCGGGGGTGAGCACGAGGTCGGGCTGGTCGAGCACTTCGGCGATGATGGTCTGGATCTGCGTGCGGACGTCGCTCACGATGAACCTCTCAGGCGGTCATAGGGGCAAGTACGGACACGTCGATGAAGCCGGGGTCGTTGGTCTGGTCGGTCCCGATCACGAACTCCCATGCTTGGAGGGGACCGGCATCGTTCGGGATGAGATCGGCCGGGGGAGGGTCCGCGGTCTCTCGGAATCCGGCATCCGGCAGCACAGCGGCTGCGGGGAGGTTGCGTCCCGACGGCGCGTAGTGACCCACGATGCGACGGTATCCGTTTTCTGCCGCCCAGCCGATCATCGCCGCCAGCAGCGCGCGCTCGACGGTGCGCCCCAGAACGCGACAGCTCATCACGAACGTGTCAATGACCAGGGTGTCGTCATCGCCCGGGTCGGGGGCGGCGATCAGCACGCTGACTAGTCCGTGGGTGTCGAACCGGTCGCTCAGGCGCAGTCCCCACACCAGTGAGCGGTCGAGCCGATCCAACCGCTCGACCTCGGCGACGCCATGGCGACGCACGGAGAGGTTGAACTGGTTGGTCTTGCCGATGAGCTGCACCATCCGGTTCAGGTTGGCTTCCTGCAGGGGCTCGACCGTGGCGGTCATCTCGAGTGAGGACAAGAACTCCTCGACCGAGCCGGCGCGGGAGGCCAGCGACCGGGCTTGGGCACGCGACTGGTATTGCCGGGTGCGCCCTGCGTCCTCCTCGGTGATCGAAACGGTTTGCAAGCCTGGGAACCGCGCGATCGCCGGCACGTATCCCTGAGGTTCACGGGGCAGTTCGACAACCCCCACGTCCGGCAGCAGCTGCCGAACGATGTCTCGCTCCGCTGGGTTGTCATCGACGAAGACCAGCGACTCCAACCCCACATCCAAGTCGTCGGCGATCTGAGCCAACACCTCGGGCTTGGGATCCCAGCTCGCGCGGAACGCGACGAAGTCGTCCAGGGCCAGCACCATGTCTGGGTGCTGTTCGAAGGGGAGCCGGGCGTCATCGGGGTTGTTCTTGGAGCACACGGCCAGCACCAGACCGCGGTGGCGCAGGTCGGACAGGAACTGCTGACAGGCCACGAACGCCTCTCCGTCCGGACCGTCGCCGAGCACAAGACCCCCCAAGCCGTCCTCGCCGATCACACCTCCCCACAGAGTGTTGTCGAGGTCGACCACGACAACCTTTCGGGCCAGACCGACGGCCGCCGCCATGGTGTCGGCCACCGCTCGAGCCATGGCGGTGGTCGCCCCCAGTCCGATGGCGTGTTTGGACCGGAACCAGTAGCGGGGGTCCTCCAGGGCCTCCCGACCCACTTCGTAGGCCACGTCCACGGCGTCGACCAGGTGGACACCTGAAACCGGGGCTGCGCTGAGGGCTAGGTTGAGCCTGCGCAACTGACGGCGGCGGCCGCCCGGGTGGACCGCACCGTGCTGTCCCAGGGCATCAGTTAATGGGGGGACGAACGTCAGCTGCACGACCGTGGCCCCGGTGCGTTCGCCGATCGTGGCCCAGTGCTGCTGCCACCGAGCGACCTCGCTGGCCAGATCCTGGTCGGGCGCGACCGATATTTCCGGAAAGGACACCTCACGCTGGTCGACAGCGAGCAGCACGACGTCGGGCTCGAATGCGTACAGGCCGCTGTCGGCGTCCAGGATGTCTTGCTCGAACGTGCGGAAGTCCGACTCGTAGGTCGTCAGCGCCAGGCCGTGCACGGCACAGGCCACCCGCAGGGCTGCGGTCAGCTGGGATCCGGTGTGGCTGGACAGCACCGCAAGTCGCACGGAGCGGCGCGACCCCTCAGCGCCCAGCTTGCCCAGCAGACGGTCGATGGCCAACCACGACATCAAGTCCGAGTCGGTCGTGCTCAGCTCGTTCAGCAACCGGCGGGCCACGGCGGCGTCGCCGGCGTGGGCTGCGTCCCGAGCCCGGGCCAGCAGTGGGTTGGCGGTCACGTCGGCGGCTCGGCGTCGGCGGGAGCGGGCCGACGAATGATCCTCGGTGGTTGGGCCAGGACGGTGGCGCCGGCCGGGACGTGCGTCATGACGGTGGCGTTGGGACCCACGCTTACCCCGTCGCCGAGGTTGACCCGGCCCACCACGACCGCGCCGGCCCCCAGTGAGACGCCTTTGCCCAGGCGTGGGGCCTGCTTGATGAACAGCTGCGGATCGGTGCCCGCCCCGGCCCCCAAGGACACGCCCTGACGAAGGGTGCAGTCGTCACCGATGACGGTGAACGGGTGCACGACAATCCCGCTTTGGTGGGCGATCCGCACTCGACGTCCGAGCGTGACGGTGTGCGGCAGCTCGATTCCGTACATGCCCCGCACCGCGATGAAGCCGATGCGACAGAAGATCGCCTGGGCGGGACGTGCCGCCCACCCCGGCGCGTCCGTTGACTTCGACCATGCTCCGAGGCGGGCCACCGCGATCGCGTGAAAACCGGGCTTCATCCAACCGCCGTTGACCTCGCGGTCCTCGCGCAGCGCGTCGAGCAGAACACGTCGTCCGGCTGCCGACGGCGACACCGGTGTCGGTGTCACCGTCGGCTCAC
>JBASAZ010000305.1:0-10171 GCA_049650845.1 Ornithinimicrobium sp. | reverse complement strand
GGACCTCGCCGTGCAGACCATCGACGGACTGCACAGCGGCCCCAGTGGGGTGCCCAGTGGTGAGGGTGGCCTGCTCGGGGACGGCGCCTCCGCCTGGCTGTGGGTGCTCGGCGCGACCGGAGTCGCTGGCGCACTCGTGGCGGGACGCAAGCTGACGGCGCAAGGCACTCACGCGGCATAGATCCGCTGTCCTGGAGACACCGGATAGCCCCCACACCGCGGCGCCGGCGGGCGGCTGACCTGTCTACCGGCGCCGCCCATCACGCTCGCGGGTTCGACATACCGGTGAGCCATCGACCAGGAGGGATGCACGATGCAGCGTGCGGGCATGCATAGAGCGGGCTGGGTCCGTGGCCTGTGGCTCGTCCGCGCCCGGATCGCCGTGCTCCTGGCATCGATCGCGATGGTGGCCACGGCAGCCGTGTCCATCAGCGCGGCCGCCGGACCGGCTGACATCGGCACTATCGACATCGCCACCACCGACAGCACCGGCAGCACCGGCAGCACCGACAGCATGATTGCAGCCACCGCCACCGCGGGCGAGTCCCGGGCGGGTGCGAGGCCCGCAGTCCCTGACGTCCGGCGGGTTCCAGCGCGACAGTCTGCGCTGAGCAGCCGCCAACCCACCCCGCGAGGACTGCGTGTGCCGTCGGTGGCTCTGGATGCACCACTGGATGCCACCGGGGTCCGGGAGGACGGATTGATGCAGATCCCGGACGACGGTGACCGCGTCGGCTGGTATCGGTACGGCCCACGACCCGGGAGTGGCATCGGATCGGTGGTGCTGGCCGGTCACGTCGACACCTCACAGGGTCCCGGCGCCATGGCTGCGCTGCGCGAGGTGCCATTGCGCGCCGAGGTCGAGGTCATGATGTCCGATGGGACCACGGCGAGCTACGAAGTCATCGGGCGAGAGACCGTGCCCAAGGATGATCTTGCCTCCGATGACATCTTTGATCGCGATGGCCCCGAGCGGTTGATCCTCATCACCTGTGGTGGGCCGTGGCAGACCTCGGAGTCCAGCTATCGCGACAATGTGGTCGTGGTGGCAACTCCAGTCGACCGCCGGTGAGGGGCCGCCTTCGATGAGACCTCCGAGCCAGACTCGATACGGTGGGGAGGTGACCGACCGCATCCGCGGCGTCGACGCAGATGTCGAGGCCGACACCTCGATCAGCCTCGCATTCGCGCAGGGCGAGTCGACGGCGTTGGCGCGGGCCTACCAGCGGTGGGGCGGCCTCATCCACGCTCTGGCGACCAGGGCTGTGGGCCACAGCAACGCCGACGACGTGACCCAGCAAGTGTTCGTCTCGGCATGGCAGTCCCGCGCTCGATATCGTCCGGATCAGGGGCCACTCGGCGCGTGGTTAGTGGGAATTGCCCGGCACCGCATCGCGGACCATTTCCGTCGCCGGCACGTCGTCAACGAAGTGCCCGCCGATCCGACGGTTCTTCAGGCCAATCTAGGTCAACACCCGGCTCCGAATACCGTCACAGCAGATCGTATCGATCAACTATTGGTGCTCTGGGAGGAGTTAGAGCGGATCGGCGATCCGCAACGTCGCGTCATGGTCCTAGCCTTTTTTGAAGACCTGACGCACGTGCAGATCGCTGAGGCCCTGAATCTTCCGCTAGGTACCGTCAAAAGTTATATCGCGCGCACTTTGCGCCGAATGAGATCCCGATTGGAGGGCGAGCATGCACATTGATAGCGACGACCTCGCCCTGGTGGCACTGGGTGGGGGTGAGCAGCAGCACCGCGACCATCTCAGTGGATGCGCGCAATGCCGCGCAGAGGTTGATTCTTTGGCCGCGGTCACCCACATCATGTCCTTAGGGGGACCAGTGCCCGTGCAGGCACCGGCACATCTATGGCCGGCTATCGAAGCGGCCATCCAGGAAACCGCCGCTGACGGCGGTGCTCGCTCGAGCACACCGACGAGCGACCGCTCCACGAGCTTGACGAGTCCTGCCCTCCCGGAGGAGTCCCAGTCACTGGACTCTCGCCGAAAGCACCGCCAGTCTGCTTCTCACGCGTCCCGTCGGTTCTCCGGCGTCGCTCTGCTCGGCGCTGCTGCAGCAGGGGCGGCGCTGATGTGGATCGGCTCGACCATCGTCGGTCAGGACGGCCCCGTCGAGGGCCCCGTTCTCGCCACCGCAGACTTAGCGGCACTGGAGAGCACGGTGACGCCGGGCAGCGCCCAGGTATTCGAGGAGGATGGACGGCGCGTGCTGCGCATCGAGGCCAGTGCGCTCCCGCCGGTCACCGACGGTTATCTGCAGGTGTGGTTGCTTGCCGACGACGCGACCGGGATGGTGGCGCTGGGGTCGTTGACCGAAGGCGGCGAGGAGTTCGAGCTGCCCCCGGGCTTGTCCATGGACACGTTCACCACGGTGGACGTGTCGGTGGAGCACTACGACGGCAATCCCGCGCATAGCGGTGAGAGCCTCTGGCGTGGCCCGCTGTCCCGCACGTAAGCACCTAAGCACCTGAGCAGCTGCCCACCCGAGCAGCTGAGCACCAGGGATCAGGTGGCGGGCAGGTTCTCGACAGCCACCGGACGCTGGGGGTCGCTGATCCAATCACTCCAGGATCCGACATACACCGCAGGCGGGCGCCGTGCTGGGTCAGCCACCTCCATCGCGAGCGCGAGGTGAGCCGCCTGCACCCCTGAGCCGCAGTACAACGCCGTAGGTGCGTCACGATCAACGCCAAGGTCGCGCAACCGACGTCGCAGCAGGCCTGGATCGAACCGACCGGCGTCCGTGAGCGCGTCGAGCGTGGGCAGGTTGAGGGCACCAGGAATGTGCCCGGCAACGGGGTCCATCGGCTCGACTGCGCCGAGGAAGCGCTCCCGAGCCCGCGCATCGATGACGGTGCTGCCCGGACTCTCGAGGTAGGCCGCGAGATCGTCGGCAGTCGGTGCCTCGCGCGCCCCTGGACGCAGGTCGACATCACCGCGCTCACGGACCGACCCGGCCGTGGCCAGGCCCGTTTCGGTGGCGAGGCCAGCAGCCACCCAGGCGGCATACCCGCCGTTGAGTACCCGGACGTCGGACTTGCCGAAATACTGCAACACCCACCACGCGCGGGCGGCGGCCAGCGAGTTGGCGCCGTCGTAGACCACTACTGGGCGCCCCTTCGTGACCCCCGCTGCTCGGAGTGCTTCGGTCGCCGCGGACTGCGACGGGAGGGGATGCCGGCCGCCCGCACCGTCGTCGCGGACCGGGCCAGCCAAAGCCGTCTCGAGATCGAGGAACGCCGCCCCCGGGAGATGTCCCTGAGCGCACTCGTCGCGGTTGCCGTCGACACCTCGGCCCAACTGCCAACGCACGTCGATGATCACCGGCCGGCTGTTCTCCCCCGGCTGATCCAGCCAGTGCGCCAGCTCGTCGGGCTCAATGAGGGGCTGAGTCCCAGGGGTGGGTGTGGGATCAGACATTCGGCTCCCTTCTCACGACTCCTTGGTCTGCGGGGCTTTCGGCGTCTTCGAGTCCTTTCGAGCCTTCCACGGCGCAGGGTCACCGGCCAGCCACCAACTCATCCCGGAGGTCAGGGCAGGCAAGGCGACATACGTCATCACCGGGGTCAACAGCAGCGTGCTGATCAGCACGCGAAGCGGCAAGGCGATCGAGTCCGGCAGGGCCATCGACAGCAGCCACGTGGTGAGCAGACTCAACGGAAAGAAGGCCATCCAGATGACGGTGCCTTGCTTCCATCTCGGCGGGGCCTTGGGCGGGGGGCGAAGGTCGGCAACGTCGGTGCTGGCCGGTCGGTCGAACCAGCCTTCGATGCCGGTGCGTCGCTCTTCCACGCTCTCGCCCACGATGCCTTGAGCCGCTTGCAACCACCAGCGCCGTTGATCTGAGGCTTCCCAACGGCCCAGCGCCTCGGCGTTCTCGAATCGATAGAGCATGTGCCACTGGTCGGACCCGGCGCTCGGACGCACCCACCCGGTGCCCAGAAATCCGTCGAAACGTTCGGCCAACGAGGCGCCGGCGTTGATCCAGGCGACCATGCGGTCGGCCTGATCGGGGTCGATGTGCCGGATGATACTCACGGTCACGGAATCGGGCACGGGCTCACTCTAAGCCGAGTGCACGTGACCTCAACCCACGAGCGCGAGCACAATGGTCGGTATGTGCCGCAACATCCGACAACTTCATCACTTCGAGCCCCCCGCCACACCCATGGAGGTGCGGGCCGCCGCGCTGCAATACGTCCGCAAGATCGGCGGCTCGGCGAAGCCGTCGCAGGCCAACCAGCAGGCATACGATCAGGCCGTCGAGCAGATCGCTCGGGCGACCCAGGATCTGCTGGATTCGATGGTGGCCAGGGGTGCACCGCGCGACCGCGAGGTGGAGGCAGCCAAGGCGAAGGCCCGCTCGGCCGCTCGGTTCTCCCAGGCCACCTGAGCAGATGGCGAGTAGCCCGCCATCGACCACCCTGATCCACCTTCGCCGGATCGCCAACTGGGTCAACCTGTCGACCATCCTCGGTCTCGGCTTGGCCCGCGTCGGCGGCGCCCATGTCCGGCCTGGTCCGTATGCGCTGTATCTGGCTGATCACTACCGGTGGGGCTTTCCCGCCGGTGCGGCGTTTACGATCGGCGACGTGGTCATCTCCCGGCACGACTTCGCCACCATGCTGGTGCAACGGCCACACCTGTTGGAGCACGAGGAAGCGCACGCGCGTCAGTGGATGGCCTGCGGTGGACTGCCGTTTCTGCCGCTCTACGTGGGCGCCATGGGCTGGTCCATGGTGCGCACCGGAGACCGTGCCGCGCGGTGCGCCTTCGAGCGGCACGCTGGATTGGCCACAGGGGGGTATGCCGACGTGCCGGTCCGACCGATCGGTCCCCTCCTGGCCCGGAGCCTCCGGCGGGCTCGTGCGGCGTTGACGGTGTGATGAATCGTGGGATGGGGCACGATCCGCAGATGGCGAACGAGTCGCGAGTCGTGCCGGGATATGAGCCCGCAGATCGAGAACGCTGGCTCCCCGAGGACCCGGCGATCAAGCGAGCCGATCGCGACGACTTCGCCCGTGATCGTGCGCGGGTGGTGCATTCAGCGGGCCTGCGGCGTCTGGCGCTGACCACCCAGGTCGTGCAGCCGGGCTCAGACGACTTCGTGCGCAATCGGTTGACCCACTCCTTGGAGGTGGCCCAGATAGGTCGGGAGTTCGGGGCGGCACTTGGTTGCGCTGCCGACGTGGTGGATGCGGCCTGCCTGGCGCACGACCTGGGCCACCCCCCGTTCGGTCATCACGGCGAATCGGTGCTGGCGGAGCTGGCCCGTGACATCGGGGGTTTTGAGGGCAACGCTCAGACGCTGCGCGTGCTGACGAGACTGGAGGCCAAACGGGTCCATCCCGATGGACGATCGGCCGGGCTCAACCTGACGAGGGCGACGTTGGATGCTGTCGTGAAGTATCCGTGGGCGCACGGTGAGGTGGCCGGCACCGGCAAGTTCGGTTTCTACCCCGACGATGCCGAGGTGTATCACTGGGTTCGACCTTCGGCCACAGCTGCACCCCCGTCACACCCCTCCCGCACGCCACAGCAGTCGCGCGCCGTGGACCATCGACGGTGCCTGGAGGCTCAGGTGATGGACTGGGCGGACGACGTCGCCTACTGCGTGCACGATATCGAGGACGGTGTGACCTCCCGGCGGATCGACCTGAGGGCGCTACGTTCACCGACCGAAGCCGCGGCGGTCGTGGCGATCGCGCAGCTCTGGTATGCGCCCGACATCGAGCGCTCCACGCTCGCTGAGGCCCTGGATCGCCTGCTGACCTCAGGCTGGATTCCGGGCGACCACGATGGCTCCCGAGCGTCCCTGGCGGCCCTGAAGGACATGACCAGTCGCCTCATCGGCCACTTCGTGCACACCGTCGAGGACGCCACGCGGGAACGTCACGGTCGGGGGCGACTGACTCGGTATGGCGCCGGGTTGGTCGTGCCCGAACGGATCCGGGCCGAAGCGAGCGTGCTGAAGGGGGCCGCCGCCCATTTCGTGATGATGAGCGATGAACGGCGTGACGTGATGCATCGACAACGCGAGATCGTGACGTCGCTGTTCTCGGCCTACACCGAGCATCCTCACCGCCTGGACCCGATGCACGCAGCAGCCCATGCCGAAGCGGTCGAGGCAGGCGACGAGGCCGCGGCCACGCGCTCGATCATCGACCAAGTGGCCAGCCTCTCCGACACCCGGGCCCACGCGCTGTTCGGCGCCTGGCGCTGACGGCGTCACGCGCTCTCACGACGCGGTGTGGTGAAGTAGGTTCGTGGCATCCTCCAGCAGCCCCGCGACTCACCTGCAGGTGGGCGAGCACAGCGTGCGGATCTCCAACCCGGACCGGCTCTACTTCCCGCAGGTCGGGCACAGCAAGGTGGACCTCGCCCACTACTACCTCTCGGTCGGGGACGGCATCGTGAACGCGCTCCGCGAACGCCCGTGTATGTTGCATCGCTTCCCCGAGGGCATCGAGGGTGAGAAGGTCCACCAGAAGCGCCTTCCCCGTGGCGCCCCGGACTGGGTCGAGACGGTGCGCATCCACTTCCCTCGGTGGAATCGGACTGCCGACGAACTGTGCGTCACGGAGTTGGCCAGCGTGATCTGGGCGGTGCAGATGTCGACCGTGGAGTTCCACCCCTGGAACAGTCGACGTGCCGACGTCGAACGGCCTGACGAGTGGCGGATCGACCTCGACCCGGGCGACGACTGCGACTTCACCACCGTGCGTGAGGTCGCTGCCGTGTCTCGCGAGGTGTTGGCCGAGCTCGGGGCGACCGGCTGGCCAAAGACCACGGGCGGCTCGGGGCTACACGTCTACGTGCGAATCCACCCAGAGCACGGCTTCACGGACGTCCGCCGGGCCGCGTTGGCGTTTGCTCGCGAGGTGGAGCGCCGCTGCCCGGACAAAGCCACCACCACCTGGTGGCGCAAGGACCGCGACCCCCGCGCGGTGTTCGTCGACTTCAATCAGAACGCCCGTGATCACACCCTGGCCGCGGCCTACAGTGTTCGCGGTACCCCCGACGCGCGAGTGTCCGCGCCGTTGCGGTGGGACGAGGTGTCGGACTGCCGGCCGGGCGACTTCACGGTGGCCTCCATGCCCGCCCGCTACGGTGCGTTGGGAGACCTGCACGCCGACATCGACCGCCATCCCTTCGACATTGCACCCCTGCTGGAATGGGCGCAGCGCGATGAGACCAGTGGGCTGGACACCCCGGCCGAGCAGTAACTTCGGCGCTCATCCCGTCGGATGTGTCTCGGGAGATGGCTCAAACGGAAGCGGGGACTGATCGAGGTGGCCGCAGCGTTACGTCATCACGAGCAGCGCGGCGCCGCCTAGACTCGCCGCAAGACTGAAGGAGTCGATGTGCCGGGGTTGATCAGGCAGCAGGACGTGCAAGCGGTGAAGGAACGCGCCTCGATCGAGGACGTCATCCGTGAGCATGTGACCCTGCGCCCGGGAGGCAGCGGATCGCTCAAAGGGTTGTGTCCCTTCCACGACGAGAAGACCCCGTCGTTCACCGTCCGTCCCAGCGCCGGCGCGTGGCACTGTTTCGGGTGCGGCGAGGGCGGGGATGTCCTCGCCTTCGTGATGGCGGTTGATCACTTGACCTTTGCCGAGTCGGTGGAGCGGCTCGCGGGGCAGCTCGGCATGGAGTTGCACTACGAGGAGTCCAACGGTCGGCCGGGCCGGCGTGAAGGCGAGACCGGCGGCCTGGGGCGCCGCGCCCGTCTGGTGGAGGCCAACCGTGCCGCGGCCGAGTTCTATCACACCGCATTGATTGACTCGGCGGAGGCGCGGGCAGCTCGAGACTTCTTGCGGGGCAAAGGCTTCACATCCGAGGCAGCGGCGCGGTTCGACGTCGGGTATGCGCCGTCCTCGGGTGGTGCGCTGGCAGGTCATCTGCGCGACAAGGGGTTCACCGAAGACGAGCTGGTGACCGCCGGTCTGGCAGGACGAGGCCAACGCGGGTTGTATGACCGGTTCCGAGGGCGCGTGATCTGGCCCATCCGCGACATCACTGGCGACACGGTGGGCTTCGGTGCCCGGCGGTTGTATGACGACGACAAGATCGCCGCCAAATACCTGAACACGTCCGAGACACCGCTCTACAAGAAGACGTCGGTGCTCTATGGGTTGGATGTCGCCAAGAAGCCGATGGCCACGTCGCGTCGAGCGGTGATCGTCGAGGGCTATACCGACGTGATGGCCTGTCACATGGCGGGGGTGGACACTGCGGTGGCCACCTGCGGCACGTCGTTCGGTGTTGATCACATCAAGACGCTGCGTCGCATCCTGCGGGACGAACCGGGGTTGTCGCCGGCGCGCGTGGTCTTCACCTTCGACGGCGACGCGGCCGGGCAGAAGGCGGCGATGCGGGCCTACGGTGAGGATCAGCGATGGGCCTCGCAGTCCTACGTGGCGGTGGCCCCGGCGGGACAAGATCCCAACGACCTGTGGCACCGCGAGGGTGATGCAGCAGTGCAGTCCCTGGTCGAGGACGCGGTGCCGATGTTCGACTTCGCGGTGCGCACCACGATGAAGCCCTATGACCTCGGGCGGACCGAGCAGCGGGTCGATGCGATGCGCGCGGTGGCTCCGATTGTCGCGGCCATCCGGGATGCGACGCTGCGCGTGGAATACGTCCGCACGGTCTCCGGCTGGTTGGGCATCGACGAACAGCGCTTCGCCGCCGAGGTGACGAAGGCGGGCAGTGCCGCCAGCAGGACGCTGAGGCACGGGGCCACGCACACACCAACGGGGCAGAACCAGACGGGCGGGAGGCGAAGGCCGACACGCCACGATGAGCACCCGCCGGGGGAGGACTACGGGCCGGCGCCCGAGCTCGATGAGCCGCCGGATGACGCCCAGGGTCCGATCCTGCCGCAGCCGGACCTTCGCGACCCGGTGGTGGCGGCCGAGCGCCAGTTGCTGCAGGTGGCGCTGCAATATCCCGCGTGCCTGGTCGCTGAGGACGTGAACGCCCTACCGGTCCACGGGTTCCGCGCGCCGGCCCACCAAGCCATCTGGCACGGTATTCGCGAGTCAGGAGGCGTAGGGGATGCCGCCGGGATGAGCGCGGCGGCGTGGACCAGCGCCGTGGCCCAAAACACGCCGCCGCTGGCGGCCCCCATGGTGTCCGAGCTCGCCGTCGCGGGTTTGCCGGTCAGACTCGACTCGGGCACGGGTGAACCACCCCTGAGGTACGTTGACTCGCTCGTCGACCGAGCGGTCGATGCGTCCCTGGGGCAGCGCATCGAAGCTGCGATGGGTGCACTGCAGCGCAGCGCACCGGAGGACCCCCAGGCACGCGCACTGAGCGAAGAGTTGACCGGATTGCACCGTGAACGGGCCCGCCTGCGGGCCAGGATGGAGTAAGAATGGCGTTCTTCGGAGGCCGCAAACAGCACCGTGAAACAGCGGAACGTCCAGCGAAGCTACCGACCACCATGACGGTGGCGACGCAGCGCGGTGAGTCCGTGCTCGCGGCCGCTCAGGACGACCTGACGCACGCCTGGGTGGCGCTGACCACGTATCGCGTCGTGGTGCTCTCACCCGAGGGGGAGGTGCAGCTCGACCGCCCATGGCACGAAGTGGACACCGGTGCCTGGGATCCGGACTCGGCCATCCTCAGCCTGAGCTGGGTGGGTGGCACGAGCTCACTGCAGTGGCGGATGCGCACGCTCACCGGCCCAGGACGCATGCCGGCAGTCTTCCGGGACCGCGTCTCGGCCAGCGTGGTCCAGGTGCGTGAGGTCAAGCTGAGCCCTCGACGCACTGCCCGAGTCAGCATCCGTGCCGTCTTGAGCACCCGCGAGCTGGTGGATCAGGTGTCCTTCGGCCGCGGCGCCAGAACGGCCGACCCCGAGCTGGTCAGCGAGGTGGGGCGAGTGCAGCAGGAGGCTCGAGCCGAGGTCGGCCTGCCACCGAGCGGGGGCGCTTCGCCGCCACTGTGAGGATTGGGCTGCTAGGCGTGGGCTTTGATACAGTCGGGCGTCGCTGAGCGCCCGACCTCAGCATTCCCCTGTAGCTCAATTGGCAGAGCAGCCGACTGTTAATCGGCAGGTTGTTGGTTCGAGTCCAACCGGGGGAGCATCGCGAGAGGCCCTCTGACATGCGGAAACGCAAGTTCAGGGGCCTTTCGCCTTT
>JBASAZ010000304.1:0-4645 GCA_049650845.1 Ornithinimicrobium sp. | reverse complement strand
TCACGGCACGCCAGCGGCGTTGCGCGGATTCGATCAGCTTGAACGCCATCGCCACACCGGCAGCCCTGGAGCCGGGTCCTTTGGTGACGCGCTGGCGTAGCCGGACGGTCGCGAACGTGGACTCAATTAACCGGCCATGGGGTCCGGGTCAAGTGGGGGGGCGCAGGGCGTGTCCTAGTCGTGGTTGATGCGGCCGAGGTGGGTTTGGAGCCGTTCGATGAGTTGTTGGTGTCGGTTGACCTCGGCGTCCCAGCCGCGTTGCTCGGCGTCGTCGCGCAGGGTGTGGACGTCGGCGAGTTGACCTTGGAGTGCGGGTGCGAACTCGGGCGCGGGGATGTAGTTGTCGCAGTGCTCGCAGATGTTGGCGTAGGGGCAGGCGTCGGCGGCGAGGTGGCGGCTGCAGTAGCCGTGCGCGACCCGGGTCTTGAGCATCTCGCCGCGGAGCCAGTCGGCTTTCGAGGGCAGGACGGGGCGGTCGTTGACGATGATCGGCAGCCGTGGTCGGGCCTTGCCGATGGCTTCGTCGTAGGCGGCTCTTAGGGCGGGTGAGGCCAGCGTCGCGTAGCGCAGGGTCATCTCGGCGGTGACGTGGCCGAGGAGAGCCATCAACGCCTGCAGGCTCATGCCAGCGTTGGCCAGGGTGGTGGCGTAGGTGTGCCTGAGCTGATGCGGAACGACGCGCAGCGGCTGTCCGTCCACGCCGGTGAGTCCGGCGTCGAGGACGGCCTGGTCCAGGCCACTGCGGATCCGCCATGGTCCGAGTCGTTGTCCCCGTTCGTTGAACATGAAGTCGGTGAGCCTGTCGGTGCGGGGGTGGTGGTGGGCTCGTTGAGCCCCGCGTTGGGTGGCCCACTGGTCCAGGGCGGCAAGTGTGTCGGGGTCCAGCGGCACGGACCGTTCGGTGCCTAGCTTGCCGAGCGGAACTTTCAGCCAGGTCCCGGCAGGCCCGTAGTCCACGACAGCGCCGAGTTCGAGGTCGAGTAGTTCGCCTAGCCGTAGCCCGGCGCCGCGGAGCAGGGTTAACCCGCAGCGGGCGAACGGGTCTTCCAGCCCGGCGACGGCGCCCATCAGCCGGGAGTCGTCGCTCGGAGACAGGGCGCGGGGAAGTGGTCGTGGTAACCGGGGCACGTCGGCCGCGAAGATCAGTTGTCGCCCCGGTCGTTCGGCCCAGCCCCAGGCGGTGAGGTCATCGAGGAAGTTCCGCAGCGCAAGCACGCCGGCGTGCACCACGGTTGGGGAGACCTGCTGGTCGCGGGCCAGTCGGCCGCGCCAGCGTCGAGTGGCATTCGCGGCGAGGAAGTCCTCGATGTGGGCGCGGTCCAACTGCCGCATCGAGGTGATCTCGGGATGGGTCGCCGCGAGGTGCTCCCCGAACACCACAAGCGCGTCACACAAACTGGAGACCGTTGACGGTCTCAGCACCGCCGCCCGCGCCTGGAGGTAGCGCAGCATGGTTCGAGCGATCTCCGGGGCTACCCCGTTGAGCCGGTCCTCGAAGCTGGCGGCGGTGCGTTGCCGGGTCGGTGGGACGTCGATCACGCGGGCCTCGAACAACAGTTGCCGCAGCCCGAACATCCGGGCCCGGTAGGCCCTTCGGGAAGAGGCCGAAACGACGACGCTGGCCTGCAGCTCAGCATCGAACCGGTCCAGGTCATCGCTGGTCAGGGTCCGCATGCTCCTCGCCGTGCGGGCCAGTACCAGCGGCAGGCATTCGTGCAGCACGTCCAGGGTCCATCGCCGGCTCCAACCGAGCCGGGCAGCGATCTCGCGGGCACTCTGATAGTCATCGGCATGTAGCCGTTCGGTGGTCTTCCCGAAGCCGCCGAGATCCTTGACCAGCAACAGGTCCAGGTCGACACCTACCCGACCGGTCAAGATCGCGAAGGTCACCATCGGCCACGCCTTGATCCGAGCCAGGTCCCGCAGCCGTGCCGGCAAGGGCGTGCCCATCCACACCGTGAGATCGGGATGCTCGTCTAAGAACTGCCGGGCCAGCCGCAGCCGGTCCCGGCGGGCTCGGTCAGTCATGACGCCGGCGTCGATCAAGTCCTGGCAGAAGGTGGCATAGCCCTCGATCAAGGCATGATCATGCTCAGTGGCCAGCCGTGCCACCGCCGCAGTCACGACCGAACCCCCGTCGATCCGGGCAGCCGGGACCGTGCCGCGCTGTACTCGGCGGCGAGGTGCTCCGCGGACAGGTGCACATACCCGGCAGTGGTCTCCGGGCTGGCGTGTCCCATCAGGTCCCGCAGCACCAACAGGTCGATACCGGCCGCCGCGAGCTCCGTGCCGTAGGTGTGGCGCAACCGGTGCGGTCGGACCCGCACCGCGCCGGACGTGCCGCGATGATGGCGGAACACACTGCGCAGCCCGGCCTCGGTCATCGGCTGCCCGGCGGTCGCGCCGGTCAACACCACAAAGCACTCCGGCGTGCTCAACCCCGCCGGCCGCTCGGAACGCAGATACGCGGTCAGCTCGGTGAAGAACGGCCGGTCGACCGGCACCACCCGTTCCCGGCCACCCTTGCCAACAACCCGGACCCGGCGAACAGCGACATCAACATCGGCCAGCAGCAACCGCCGGACCTCCCCGGCCCGGAGCCCACCCAGCAGCATCAGCAACACGACCGCCCTGTCTCGGTGGCTGAGCAGGTCGGCTAGAAAGGCACCCACCTCCTCGCGGTCCAGCGACTCCGGTAGTTGCCGTGGGCTGCGTACCAGCCGCCCGCCGGCCCGTGGCCGGCCCGGACCCAGATGCCCCAGCACACCGCGTGACTTCGCCCGCAGGCCCTGGCCGCGTCGAGGGGCCGGCACGGGATTGTCGGCCAGATCGCCACACATCACCAGATACTCGAACAGCGCCCGGACCGCGGCGACCCGCCGGTTCACCGACGCCGGTGCCGCCCCGGCATGCCGGACCATCGCAACCACGTTGCCTGACCCCGGCCGTCGGCCCTCGGTCTGATCGGCCACCCAGTCGAACACGTCAACAGGGACCACCTCGCTCAGCCGCAGCCCGCTGCCCTGGCAGAACCGGGCGAAGCACAACACGTCATAGGCGTACGCCCGGATAGTCGCCGCCGCGAACGCTCGCCCCGCCAGATGATCAAGGAACCGGTTCGCCACGTCCTGATCCGCCCAACCAGTCAGTCGGCACTGCCCGGCCTTCCCGATCACCGAAGCCGTCATCCGAGGTCTCCTCCATCCGACCTCAGTCTCTTCCTCCGAACCCAGTGAACGAAGGACCCTACGCTGCGACGGCGAGTCGCCGCCGCAGCGGCCGGTTAACCGATATGGGGTTGTTTGACCAGAGCTGTCGCCAGATCTTCTTGGGGAAACTGGTGAAGGCCAGGATGTCCGCCCGGGCGCCCTCCAAGTGTTCCGCAACCGCGGGCAGCTTGTGCTCCAGGGTGTCCAGCACTCGGTCGAACTGGGCCTGTACCGCGGCCGCGTCGGGTTGGTCGTACACCGAGTGCAGCAGCGCTTTGACCCACGGCCAGGACGACTTGGGGGTGGCGGCCATCAGGTTGGCCGCGTAGTGCGTTCGGCACCTTTGCCAGGATGCCCCCGGCAGGGTGGCGCCGATGGCCTCGACCAGGCCGGCGTGGGCGTCCGAGGTCACCAACGCGACCCCGGACAAGCCGCGGGCGACCATGTCACGGAAGAACGCCAACCAGGACGCGGAAGTCTCGGCGGTGGCGACCTGCAAGCCAATGACCTCCCGGTATCCCTCCTTGTTGATCCCAGTGGCGACGAGGCAGGAGACCTTCACGACCCGTCCGCCCTCACGGACTTTCATTGTGAGCGCGTCTGCGGCCACGAACGTGTACGGGCCCTCGGTGAGCCGGCGGGTGCGGAACTCGCTCACGTGCTCATCGAGCTCTTGGGCCATGACTGAGACCTGGGACTTCGAGAGGCCGGTGATGCCCAAGGACTGGACCAATTTGTCCATCCGCCGCGTGGACACCCCCAGCAGGTAACAGGTGGCCACGACCGTGGTCAGCGCCGCCTCGGCCCGCCGGCGGCGTTGCAGTAGCCAGTCCGGGAAGTAGGACCCCTCACGCAGCTTCGGGATCGCCACATCCACGGTCCCAACCCGGGTGTCCAAATCTCGGTGCCGGTAGCCGTTGCGCCGGTTCGTCCGCTCCTGGCTGCGGGTGCCGTACTCGGCCCCGCACACCGTGTCGGCTTGCGCAGACAACAACGCGTTGATGAACGTCGAGAGCATCTCGCGCATCAAGTCCGGACTCGCCTCAGCGAGCTGGTCATGCAAAAACTGCTCAGGGTCAATACTGGGTACAGCGGTCATCGTGGTGTCCTTCTTCGAGTCGGTTGTGAGAGATCACTCGAAGGATCACCCGGTGACCGCGCCCACCTCAGCAGGACACGCTCACCGGTACTCGTCGTACACCACTCTGCAGGACTCAACTGAACGTGATCTGACCTGCGCCAACACCAACGTTCCCCCTCTTGGAACGTACGGCTGGCGCCCGGACGCGTAACGTTACCGAACCACAGCCGGCGCATGAACAACTCGACACCGACGCCACGCCCCCGGGCCACCGCCGTGGTCAAACGAGATATGCGCCTAGATCCGCCAGGGTATGCAAAATTTCACCTAAGTGGTTACGGCGCATGCGGTAACT
>JBASAZ010000303.1:0-19114 GCA_049650845.1 Ornithinimicrobium sp. | reverse complement strand
CTCCGTTCACCCACGCTCGGATAGGGCCACGCCCGAGCAAATCGCCGAGGTGCTCGCCGCCCCCAAGTTCGGCGCGGTCTTCACCGACCACATGGCCCGGATCGACTGGGACGCCGAGTCCGGGTGGCATGCGGGTAGCATCAGCGCCTACGGACCGATCGAGCTGGACCCGGCGACGTCGATCCTGCACTACGGCCAGGAGATCTTCGAGGGGATGAAGGCCTACCGGCACGCGGACGGGTCGATCTGGACGTTTCGTCCCGACCGCAACGCCGACCGGTTCAGCGGCAGCGCGCGCCGTGTGGCGCTTCCCGAGGTGCCGCAGGAGATCTTCCTGGAGGCCTTGACGGCCTTGGTGAGCCTGGATCAGGACTGGGTGCCGGACTCCACGGGGGGAGAGGCGAGTCTCTATCTTCGACCCTTCATGATCGCCACCGAGGTTGGCCTGGGGGTGCGGCCCAGCAACCGGGCGGCGTTCATGGTGATCGCCTCGCCCGCCGGTGCCTACTTCGCCAGTGGCGTGAAGCCGGTGAGCATCTGGCTGTCCGAGGACTACTCCCGGGCGGCACCGGGCGGGACGGGAGCCGCCAAGTGCGGCGGCAACTATGCCGCCTCGCTGGCGCCGATGGCCGAGGGCCTGGCCAACGGATGTGACCAGGTCGCCTTCCTGGACGCAGTGGAAAATCAGTGGGTCGAGGAACTCGGCGGGATGAACCTGTTCTTCGTCTTCGCCGACGGACACATCGTCACCCCGGAGCTGACCGGGACCATTCTGGAAGGCGTGACCCGGTCGTCGCTGATCGACCTGGCGCGCGAGCGCGGCCACGAGGTGCACGAGCGCAAATACTCGATTCACGAGTGGCGTGAGGACGCCGCGTCAGGGGACCTGGTCGAGGTCTTCGCGTGCGGCACGGCCGCGGTCATCACTCCGGTGGGACGGCTGGTGTGGAAGGGCGGCGAGCTGAGCTTTGGTGACGGCGAGTCGGTCGGGGAGGTCGCGTCGGATCTGAGGGAGACGCTGATGGACATCCAGTGCGGTCGCACCGAAGACACGCACGGATGGTTGCACCGACTGGTCTGAGGCTGCCACCGCCCGTCCGGTCGCTCAGGCCGGACCAGGAATGCTCAGGCCGGGACCAGCGATGGTCAGGCGTGGACCGGCACGGCATACCGGGTCCGGCCCGCGTGCTGCTCGGTGCCGCTTTTGGAGGTTGCTCCATAGAGCGGCAGACCCCGCGCCGATATGGTGCAGACCATGCGAATCTGTAGGTTCACCACCGGAGAAGACCCCATGTTCGGCCTGGTCGACGGCGCGGGGGAGAAGATCGCCGAGATCAGTGGCGACCCGCTCTATACCAAGATCGAGCTCACCGGCGCCACCCATCTCGTTGACGAAGTCCGGCTGCTGGCACCGGTCATCCCGCGCTCCAAGATCATCGGCATCGCGCACAACTACGCCGCGCACGCCGCCGAGCGAGGGGCTGAGGTGCGAGAGGTGCCGCTGATGTTCTTCGTGCCCAACACCGCCGTCGTGGGCCCGGACGATCCGGTGGTGATCCCCGCGATCACGACCAACGTCTCGCACGAGGCGGAGATGGCCGTGGTCATCGGGTCGATGTGCAAGAACGTGTCGGCCGCGGACGCCGCATCGGTCATCCTCGGCTACACCGTGGCCAACGACGTGACCGCTCGCGACCTGCAAAGCGCTGACGGGCAATGGGCCCGGGCCAAGGGGATGGACACCTTCTGCCCGCTCGGTCCGTGGATCGAGACGGACATCGACGCCTCCGACCTGCGCGTGACCTGTCACGTCGACGGGGAGCTGAGACAAGACCAGTCGACCGCGGACATGGTGCACGGCGTGGGCGCACTGATCGAGACCTTGTCCACCGCCTTCACGCTGTTGCCCGGCGACGTCATCCTGACCGGCACCCCCGCCGGGATCTCGCAGGTGCACCCGGGCCAGCGGGTCGAGGTCTCGGTCGAGGGCATCGGCAGCTTCAGCAATCCGTTCGTGCAGGCCAGCACGGACTGATCAGCGCGCTTCCCGCGACCGGCGGCGCATCGCGGGCCGCGGCATCGGCCGCCGGCTCAGTCATCCCGCAGACACGCCCGTGAATATCGGCTCGCGGGTGCATGTGCACCCGCGAGCCGCTCGCGGCCGGCGTGGCGTCGGCATCAACGACCCCGCCGGTGGGCGAGGGCCTGGCGTCGGCATCAACGACCCGTCCCGGTATGCCCGGACGCGTCCTCAGGGCGCCTCAGCACGCAGTCAGGAGTCAGGCGAGGTCGGTGTCGGCCTTCAGGCTCGCGCGCTTCTTTCGGGCGATCGCTCGGTAGTGCGCCGACGTGTGTTCCGCCTCTTGAGCTGCGAGGGCGCCTTCCGGGGTCTGCGCGGTGACCTCATCGGGTCTCAGCAGGCCAGTGCGCAGGTCCAGCTGTTCGCCGATATACCGCGCGGTGGCCACCAGGGACGCGGTGAGCGGGACGGCGAGGAAGACCCCGACGATGCCGAACAGCGTGCCACCGATGGTCACGGTCACCAGGATCAGCCCGGGATGGACCGACATGGTCTTGCCCTGCAGCATCGGCGAGAGGACGTTGCCCTCCAGCTGCTGCACGAGCACGATGATGACCACGATGATCAGGGCCGTTTGCCAGCCGTTGGAGACCAGGGCCACCAAGACGGCGAGCGCCCCCGCGGTGATCGCTCCGACGATCGGGATGAAGCCGGCAAAGAACGTGATCACGGTCAGGGCCAGCGCCAGCGGGACCCCCAAGATGAACAAGCCGGCACCGATCAGCACGGCGTCGATCGCGCTGACCAACGCCTGCGTCCGGATGAAGCCTCCGAGCACCGTCCAGTTGCGGGTGAGCACTTCGGTCAGGTGCTGCCCGGCACCGCGACCGACCACCGAGCGCTGCCAGGGCAAGAACCGGTGCCCGTCCTTGAGGAAGAAGAAGGTCAGGGCCAGGATCAAGATCAGGTTGATGACCAACGATCCGGCAGCGGAGACGCCGCTGAACGCCCCGGCCGCGATGTCGCCGCTACGGGTCTTGATCCACGTGGTGGCGCGCTCGACTGCGCTGTTGATCTCGGTGTTGTCCAGGTTGAGCGGACCGCGGGCCAGCCACGTCTGCAGCTGATCGATGCCGCCCTGAGCGGCGGCACCGATGCTCTGCATCTGGCGCACGACGTCCGGGGCGATGAAGGTGAGGGTGCCGAAGACCACGACCAGCATGGTGATCAACGTGATGATGGCTGACAGCGCGTGACCCACCTTGTGCCCGAGCAGCCATTGCTTCATCGGCATCAACAGGGCGGTCAGAATCAACGCCAGGATCACCGGCAACACACCAGCCCACAGTGTGGACAACGCCCATAGCGCCAAGACCACACCGAGGCCGACGAGGATCGCGCGGCCGAACCAGCGTGCGGCCATCGACAACCACGCGCCGAAGACCAGGCCACGGTCGAGCGCAGTGGACTCCCTGCTGGCCTCGGCCTCCTCAGCGTCGCGCTGCTCGCCGGCGGCCGGGTTGGCCTGGCTGATGTCGGTGGCTCCCGACTGCTCGGCAGCAGCCGCGCCGGGCTCGTTTTCGGTGGCGGGATCGGTCTGCTTGCTCGTGCCGGCATGCTCGACTGGTTTGCTCATCATTCCCCTCGGGGTCGTTCGTTGACGGTGCGTTCGCTGTGCCTATCATCGCCCTGCCCGGAGCTGTCGGCGTCGCCGACTAGCCTTCAGCCTGTGACCGACTCGCCAATTGGGATTTTTGACTCGGGCTTCGGGGGGTTGACCGTGGCCCGAGAAGTGCTCGACCAGCTGCCCAACGAGTCGGTGCTCTATCTCGGCGACACCGCGCGGGCCCCCTACGGACCCCAGCCCATCGCGCACGTGCGAGCCAACGCGTTGCAGTGTCTGGACCGACTGGTCGATCACGGAGTCAAGGCGTTGGTCATCGCGTGCAACTCGGCGTCGGCGGCCGTGTTGGCTGATGCCCGCGAACGCTACGACGTGCCGGTGGTCGAGGTCATCCGACCGGCGGTGCGTAGAGCCATGTCGGTGACCCATTCGGGGCGAGTGGCGGTCATCTCCACGGCGGCCACCCACCAGAGCCGCGCATATCTCGATGCCTTCGCCGCAGCACCCCCGCACGTCCAGGTGCTGAGCCAGCCGTGCCCGCGATTCGTCGAGTTCGTCGAGGACGGGATCACCAGCGGCCCGGAGGTGATCGGCGCCGCCCGCGAATACCTCGCCCCGCTGCAGGCGGCCGGCATCGACACCCTCATCCTGGGGTGCACGCACTACCCCCTGTTGACCAGCGCGCTGTCCTACGTCCTCGGCGATCAGGTGGCGCTGGTCTCATCGGCGGCCGCGACCGCGGCCGACCTGTTCCGCGTGTTGACCGACACCGACTTGCTCCGACCGAGCACTCACGGTCCCGCTAGCCACCAGTTCCTCACCACCGGCGACCCGCACGGGTTCACCCCGCTGGCTCGCCGGTTCTTGGGGCCGGAGGTCGAGCACGTTGCCCGCGCCTACGTCGGACGTCCCGAGGAGCACGACGCATGAGCGGCTCCACACCCGGCCACTCCTCCTCGCCGGCGCCGCCCAGCACCTCAGGTCTGTCCTCGGGCATGGACCTCACGATCGTCGGGTGCGCCGGATCGTTCCCCGGACCGGGCAGCGCGGCCAGTTGCTATCTGCTCACGGCGGTGCTCGAGGAACGCCGCTATGCGCTGGTGCTCGATCTCGGCAGCGGAGCCTTGGGGCCGTTGCAGCAGCACATCGATCCGCTGACGCTGGACGCCGTGCTGCTCAGCCACCTGCATCCAGACCACTGTCTCGATCTCACCGGCTTGCACGTCATGCGCACCCACCACCCCCTTCGACCGCCGCCTGCCCGGTTGGATGTCTTCGCTCCTGAGGGGGCGGGGGAGCGCGTCGGTCGGGCTCACGGCGTTCAGGCCCCCAAAGACGTGCAGGACACCTTCGACTTCCACGCGTTGCGGGATCGGCAGGTGCTGCGCGTCGGTCCGTTCACCATTACCGCCGTGGCGGTGAGTCATCCGGTGCCCGCGTTCGGCTTCCGGGTGCACTGCGGTGGCGCAACGTTGGCCTACACCGGCGACACGGATGAGTGCCCGGCGCTCTCGGCCTTGATGACCGGTGCCGATCTGGTGCTGGCCGACTCGGCGTTTGTCGAGGGGAGAGACACCACACCAGGGGTGCACCTGAGCGGTCGCCGGGCAGCACGAGCGGCCATCGCCGCCGGTGGGGTGGGCCGGCTGATGCTCACCCACCTGCCCGCCTGGAACGACCCGGAGGTATGTCGCGCGGAGGCCTCCGCGCTCTGGGCCGGCACGGTGGAGATCGCTGAACCCGGTGTGGTCGTCCACCTGGGTGATGGCCTGCCGAACAATCCAGGAGTCGGCGCCTGACGAACCTCTCTCATGAACGGGTGACGCCATCGTCATCGTTTCGTCATCAGTGACGACGTGCTCGGTTGAGAGGATGAGGCATGACTTCCCGAATTGCTGCTCCGCTGGCGGGTGTCGCTGCGGGTTCCGTCACCCTCGGACTCGCCGAGATCCTGGCCCTGCTCATGAAACGCGCCGATGCGGCCAGCGGGACACCGTCGCCGCTGCTGGCCGTCGGCGGAGGCTTCGTGGACCGCACGCCGCCGTGGCTGAAGGACTTCGCCATCGCCACGTTCGGCACCAACGACAAGATTGCGTTGTTCGTCAGCATGGGCCTGACCCTGCTGATCGCCTGCGCCCTGCTCGGGGTGATCGCGGCCAAGAACCGGCAGATCGGATTGGGTCTCTACGCCCTGGTCGGGATCGTCGGCAGTGCCGCCGTGGTCAACCGGCCGGGTAGTGCTGCGCTCGACATCGCACCGACGGTCATCGGCACGCTGGCCGGTCTAGGGGTGCTGGCCTGGTTGGCCCGAGGGGCTGCCCACGCCGTGAGTGCCTCGCAGGCGAGCACAGAGACGACCGCGCCGACGCGACGGGGCGTGTTGGCCTGGGGGACCGGGCTCACCGTGCTGGGCGCCGTCGGGATGTATGTCGGGCGCACGATGGGCGAGGCACAGCAGGCGGTTCAAGTGGCGCGCGAGCGGGTGACCGAGCGGTTCGCCGAGTCACGAGCCAGCGCGACCTCCGCCCCGGGGGTGACCATCCCGGCCGACGCGGACTTCGAGATCGAGGGCCTAGCGCCATACATCTCACCCAACGACGACTTCTATCGCATCGACACCGCGCTTTCGGTGCCGCAGGTCAACCCGGACTCGTGGTCGATCCGGGTGCACGGCATGGTGGACCAAGAGATCGAGATGACCTACGACGAGCTGCTCGACGAAGAGCTCATCGAAGCGGCGGTGACCCTGACGTGTGTGTCCAACCAGGTCGGCGGCAACCTGGTCGGCAACGCCGTCTGGACCGGATGGCCTATCCGCGAGCTGCTGGCGCGGGCCGGAGTGCAGTCGGGCGCCGACATGGTGCTCTCGACCAGCTCGGACGGGTGGACCGCAGGGACGCCGCTGGAAACGCTGACCGATGAACGCGACGCCATCCTGGCGGTGTTGATGAACGACGAGCCGCTGCCCGCGCAGCACGGCTTCCCGGTCCGCATGGTCGTGCCGGGTCTATACGGCTACGTCTCGGCCACCAAGTGGGTCGTCGACCTGAAGGTCACCACGTTCGACGACGATGAGGGCTACTGGACCCCCCGCGGCTGGACGGCCAAGGGCCCGATCAAAGTGCAGTCGCGGATCGACGTGCCGAGCTCCGGAGGAAACGTCACTTCAGGGGGTGCCGTCATCGCAGGTGTCGCCTGGGATCAGCACACCGGCATCGCGAAGGTCGAAGTCCGGGTGGACAACGGCGACTGGCAGGAGGCCGAGCTCTCCGGTGAGGTCAACGTCGACACCTGGCGTCAGTGGCGGCTGGAGTGGGACGCGGCCGCTGGAGACCACTCGATCACGGTGCGAGCCACCAATAAGGACGGAAAAACGCAGACCGAGGAGAAGGCTGCTCCGGCCCCCAGCGGCGCAACCGGGTGGCATTCGATCAACGTCACGGTCGCGTAGGTCCGGCCTGCGCCCGACCTGCGGTGCGGCGCTCGCGCTGTCCGGGGCAGGTCCGCCATCCCGTTAGCCTTGAGCGATGACGCACACCCCCGCCCTGCGCCACGACGGCCGCGCCCCCGACCAGCTGCGCGAGGTGCGCATCACCCGCAACTGGCTGGACCACGCCGAAGGCAGCGTCCTCGTCGAGTTCGGCAAGACCAGGGTGCTGTGCGCGGCCTCGCTGACCAACGGGGTGCCGCGGTGGCGCAAGGGGAGCGGCAAGGGCTGGACGACGGCGGAGTACGCGATGCTTCCGCGCTCCACGCACACCCGCAGCGACCGGGAGTCGGTCAAGGGGCGGATCGGCGGCCGGACCCACGAGATCTCGCGACTCATCGGCCGCAGTCTGCGCTCCGTGATCGACCTGTCGGCGCTGGGCGAGAACACCATCCAGCTCGACTGCGACGTGCTGCAGGCCGATGGCGGCACTCGCACCGCCGCCATCACCGGCGCCTACGTGGCGATGGTCGACGCGGTCGAAGCGGCCCGTGAGCTGGGTTATGTCGCCAAGAAGGCCACCCCGATCAGCGGCTCGATCGCTGCCGTCAGCGTGGGTGTCGTCGATGGCCAGCCGGTGCTCGACCTGGACTATCCCGAGGATGTGAACGCCGACACCGACATGAACGTCGTGCTCACCGGCGACGGGCGGTTCATCGAAGTGCAGGGCACCGCTGAGGGCGCGCCCTTCGACCGTGACCTGCTGAACTCCCTGCTCGACCTCGCGGTGGGCGGTTGCGCGGATCTGGCCGCAGCCCAGCAGGAAGCCCTGCGGGCCGGTCCCGCGGGCAGCGCGACGCCGTGAGCAGCGGTGGCCGACGGCTCGTGCTCGCCACCCGCAACGAGCACAAGGTCGATGAGCTCCGGGACATTCTGTCCGATGCGTTGGCGCGCACCGCACTGGACCTGGTCGGCATCACCGACTTCCCCCAGGCCGCCGAGGTGGTCGAGTCCGGCGTGACGTTCGCGGCGAACGCTCTGCTGAAGGCCCGTGCCGCGGTGCAGGTCAGCGGTTGTCCGGCCCTCGCCGATGACTCCGGGCTGGCCGTGGACGTGCTCGGTGGCAGTCCGGGGGTGTTCAGCGCTCGGTGGTCCGGGGTGGGCCAGGGCGCCGATAGGGATGCGGCCAACAACGACCTTCTCCTGGCCCAGCTGGCCGATGTGCCTGATGAGCATCGGGGAGCAGGCTTTGTGTGCGCAGCGGCCCTGGTGTTGCCCGACGGCACCGAAGTCGTCCGCGAAGGCGCCGTGCGAGGTCTGCTGACGCGGAGCCCGATCGGCGACGGCGGCTTCGGATACGATCCGCTCTTGATGCTTCCCGACGGACGCACGATGGCGCAGTACAGCTCGGCGGCCAAGCACGCCGTGAGTCACCGGGGGAGGGCCTTTCGTGCCCTCGCCGACGACCTGGTCCAGACGTTCTCACCGGCCGGCTGACCGGCATACCGACCTCGAAGGAAACCATGGTTCACCAATGGCGCGGCGTCATCCGCGAGTATGCCGACCGCCTGCCCGACTCGATCACCGGCACCGTCGTGACGTTGCGGGAAGGTGGCACCCCGTTGATTTTGGCCGAGCACCTCTCGGACTTGGTCGGCGCCGAAGTCCACGTCAAGTACGAAGGCCTCAACCCGACCGCGTCGTTCAAGGACCGCGGAATGACCGCGGCGATCTCGGCGGCCGCCGCCCGAGGGGCCAAAGCCGTCATCTGCGCCTCGACCGGCAATACCAGTGCCTCGGCCGCGGCCTACGCCACCAAAGCGGGGATGACCTGCGGGGTGCTGGTCCCGGACGGCAAAATCGCCATGGGCAAGCTGTCGCAGGCCATCGCGCACGGGGCCACCCTGTTGCAGGTCGACGGCAACTTCGACGACTGCCTCACCGTGGCTCGCAAGCTGTCGGACAGCTATCCGATCGAGTTGGTCAACTCGGTGAACCCGGCTCGGATCGAGGGACAGAAGACCGCCGCGTTCGAGATCGTCGACGAGCTCGGTGACGCCCCCGACATCCACTGCCTCCCGGTCGGCAACGCCGGCAACATCACGGCCTACTGGAGGGGCTACAGCGAGTACACCGTCACCAGCGCCCAGCCGGGGCCGGCCACGCGACGACCGCAGATGTGGGGCTTCCAAGCTGAGGGTGCATCGCCGATCGTGCTGGGCCACCCCGTCGATCACCCCGAAACGCTGGCCACGGCCATCCGGATCGGCAACCCGGCTTCATGGCAGCAGGCTCTCGACGCGCGTGACACCTCCGGTGGGGTGATCGACGCGGTCAGTGACGACGAGATCCTGCATGCGCACCGGTTGTTGTCGGCCCGGGAGGGCATCTTCGTCGAGCCGGCTTCGGCGGCCTCCGTGGCCGGTTTGCTCAAACAGTGGCAGGCCGGTCGGGTCCCCGCAGGGGCCAGGATCGTGTGCACGGTCACCGGTCATGGCCTGAAGGATCCACAGTGGGCCCTCAAGGGCGCGGACGGAGCAGACATCGAGCCCACCAGGATCTCGGTCGATGCCTACAGCGCGGCCCAGGCGTTGGGTATGCAGGAGTGAGGGTCGCCGCAGCCCCGGACTCCGCCGGCGGACAGGGCCGCTCAGCCCCGTTGCACGGGGTGCCGGGCCCGGGTGCACGAACGGAGTACGCCGATCCGCCGGTCGGCCTGAGCGTCCGGGTGCGGGTGCCCGCCAGCTCGGCCAACCTCGGCCCAGGCTTCGATTCGGTCGGGCTCGGCCTCGGGCTGTACGACGAGTACACGATCTCGATCACCGATCGCCCCGGCCTGGAGGTGAACCTGCACGGCGAAGGGGCCGACGCCCTGCCCACCGACGAGCGACACCTGGTGGTGCGCGCTGCCCGGGAGGGGGCTCGGGTGTGCGGTGTGCCGTGGCTGCCGGAGTTGTCGAGCCAGGGTCGGGGCCTGCAGATCGACTGCGCCAACGTGATCCCGATGTCGGCAGGCCTGGGATCCTCGGCGAGCGCCATCGTCGGTGGCTTGGGGCTGGGCTTTGCCCTGTCCAACGCGACAACCCGCCCGCACGCCGCCCTCACCGATGCCGACCTCGCCGTGGTCAACACCTGCGCCGGACTGTGGGAGGGCCATCCGGACAACTCCTCGGCCAGTGTCTACGGTGGGCTGACCTTGTCCTGGATGCCCTCGATCGAGGTCGTCCGCACGGCCGCGATGGCACTGCACGCGGACATCGAGCCGATCGTCCTGGTGCCGAAGGGCGACCGCCTGGCGACGGCCACGGCCCGAGCCGTGCTGGCCCCAATGGTCCCGCTCGCCGATGCCGTCCGCCAGGGCGGCAGGTCTGCCCTGCTCGTGCACGCCTTGACCCGGGAGCCCGGCCTGCTGTTCGATGGCACAAGCGACTGGCTGCACCAGGAGCCGCGGCGCTCGGCATACCCGGCCACGATGGCCGCGGTGGACACCTTGCGCGACCGGGGCTTGGCCGCGGTGGTCTCCGGGGCCGGCCCCAGCGTGCTGGTGCTGGCCCGATCATCGATGGTCTCCGAAGCCGTCGCCGAGGTGCGTTCGTGGGGTCGCGCGTGGCAGGTGCTGAGGCCCGGAGTGGCCACCGACGGCCTGCACGTGGTCAGCCGAGCCGTGGTCAGCTGAGCCCGCTGGGCACCACCAATCCGCGCCGAGCCAGCTCGCAGCGCACCCTGTCCCTGAGCTGTGGGTCGGCATACGCGGTGGCGCTCCATCTGCCGCTCAAGAAGGGCAGCCGCTGCGCCAGCCACCGGTGGACCTCGCGCTGGGTGCACAACCGCAGGGCCTGACCGTGCTCGCCGAGGAGTCCGTGGCGTGAGCGATAGATCGCCACGCGGTCCACCGGCACCCCCGACCAGCGTGGGACCACCCGCACCGAGGTAGGAAGCAGCACACGCTCGTAGCTCGGCTCCGTCCGGTCCAGGACGTCGAGCTGCTCAGCCGTGAACCAGCCGAGTGAGTATGCGGTTTGCTCGCCGGTCGGTAGCGTGTCGATGCGCTCGACCCCAGAGGCCATCGCATCGACGAGGGGCGCGGCAGCCACGTAGCCACCAGGGCTGACGTGCGCCGAATGGCCCACGGCCACGCCCGACACGGCGCAGACTTCTATCTCGACCTGGCCCTCGATGGCCTCGGTCAGCACACCGGCGAGCTTGTCCGCCAGCACGCCAGGTGCGGCGTTCGACCCCACCGCGAGGACGGGCGTGCGAGTGCCCGCCCAGGACGGGGACGCGCTCGGCGACCACGAGTCCGCCGGGCTCAGTCCATGCGGACCAATACGCCCATCCTGCAACGGAATCGACCAGGGATAGTCCCTGGCTGATCGCGGCATCACGTGCGCTCGGCGGGACTTGAACCCGCACACCCGAAGGCACAGGAACCTAAATCCTGCGTGTCTGCCAATTCCACCACGAGCGCGAGAGGACGATGATATGTCGTCCGACCGTCGCACAGAATTCGCCAGCATTATCCAGAAGGATGATGGATATCCCAGCAATTCTTGGCATGCTGAGCAGGTGACCCGGATCAGGCGGTGGCTCCGTCGCGTCGGCTACGACATCATCGGCTGGACGCTGATGGTCGTCGGCGTCATCCTCATGCCGCTGCCCGGGCCGGGGACGCTGATCGTGGTGACGGGCCTGGTGATTCTGGCTCAGAACAACGTGTGGGCGGCGCGTCGCTTGGCACCGATGAAGCGCCAGGCCTATCGGGCCGCCAAAGAGGGGGTCAAGACGTGGCCGCGCGTGGTGATCAGCGCGCTGGGTGGCATGACCGTGGTTTTCGTGGGGGTCACCTTCATCATGTCCCCGCCGCCTCCCCGGATCTGGCCGCTGGATGAGCGCTGGTGGCTGTTCGGGGGGGTATGGACCGGGCTCAGCATCGTTCTTTCCGGGCTCGTCGCGCTGGGCCTGCTGGCCTACAGCGTGAAGCGTTTCCGCGGACAGCGTGACCCGCTGGAAACGGTCACGTTGACGTCAGATTGAGCGCCTTGGACAGCATGGCTACGTGTCCGGTAGCCCTGACGTTGTGCTTGGCCAACACCACCCGACCTTCTTCGTCGATCACCACCGTGGAGCGAATGACCCCGGTGACGGTCTTGCCGTACAGCTTTTTGTCGCCGTAGGCGCCGTATGCCGTGAGCACGGTCTTGTTGGCGTCGGACAACAAGGGGTAGGACAGCGATTCCTGGTCGGCAAACCTACTCAGCTTCTGCGGTGTATCCGGGGAGACACCGACCACCGCATACCCCTGGCTGGTGAAGGTGGCCAAGTTGTCCCGGAAGTCACAGGCCTCGGTCGTGCAGCCCGGGGTCATCGCTGCCGGGTAGAAATACATGATGAGCTTGTGCCCGGCGAAATCGCCGAGGCTGACCAGGTCACCGTTCGCGTCCGGCAGCGACCAATCCGGTGCAGCGGATCCGAGTTCAAGTGTTGTCATCGTGCCCTCCGTCGTTCTTTGGCGTGGGTTCTGCGTTATCGTCTCAGGCGAAGCGCCTGTGTGCGTTAGACCTCATCACATCTTCACGAGAAGGACGACCCATGGCCGACAAGCAGAAGCCCCGCTCCGAGAAAGAAATCGTGGCTGACCTGGCCGCGACCCGTGACCGCCTTGCCCGCACGGTCGATCAGTTGACATTCCGCGCCAGCCCCGCGGAGCTCAAGCGTCGCCAGGTCGAGAAGTTGAAGGCCAAGGGCAACGAGATCGCCTTCGATGCCGACGGGGAGCCCCGCCTGGACCGTCTGGCCAGTGCGCTCGGGGGAGTCTCCGGGGTGGCGCTGGTGCTGGGAACGGCCCGGCGCATTTTCCACAAGCGCTGAACGCTGTGTTGCCGGGTTGAGGCTGCAGGGCTGCTGAGCGCGTGATCATCGATCAGGCGGTCTATCGGGCAGGCAAACGGACCGCGTGCAGTGATCTCAATGGCGACCTGAACCGTTTGCGAGAGTGTGGCGACGGGTTCTTGTGGATCGGGCTCAAGGACCCGACCGCCGAGGAGTTCGACCTGGTCAACGCCGACCTCAACCTTCATCCGCTGGCCGTGGCCGACGCGGTCAACGGCAAGCAGCGCGTGAAGATCGAGACCTTCGACCAGACCCACTTCGCGGTCCTTCGCACCCTGCGCTACGTGGAGCAGACCTCGGACATCGAGACCGGCGAGGTGATGATCTTCGTGGGTGACCGCTTCGTGGTCACGGTCCGCAGCGGGGAGGCGGCCCCGTTGATCGAGATCCGACAGCGGCTGGAGGATCACCCGGAGCTGCTGGTCGAGAACGGTCCGATGGCGGTGTTTCACGCGGTGCTCGACGGCGTGGTGGACACGTATCGGGCGATCGACGTCGAGGTGCAACAGGACCTGGACGAGATCGAGGCCAAAGTCTTCGGCACCGATGAGCCGGCGCGATCCGAGACGATCTATCTGCTCAAGCGCGAGGTCTTGGAGTTCCGCCGAGCGGCCCAGCCGCTGATGTCGCCGCTGTCGGCCTTGTATGCCGGCGCCCACGCCGTCTCCTCCGAAGAGCTGCGTCTGCAGCTGCGCGACGTCGGGGATCACCTGGCGCACGTGGTCGAGCACATCGACACCTACGACGGGTTGCTGACGGACATCCTCAACGCACATCTAGCCCAAGTCGGGGTCCAGCAGAACGACGACATGCGCAAGATCAGCGCCTGGGTGGCGATCGCTGCGGTGCCGACCCTGTTGGCCGGCATCTTCGGAATGAACTTCGACTACCTTCCGGGGCTGACGTACCACTGGGGAGCACCGGTCCTGCTGTTGGTCATGGGGTTGATCTGCGCGGGCCTGTACCGCGCGTTCCGCAGGTCGGGCTGGCTCTAGGTCAGGCGACGTCGGCACGGGCCGCCACGAAGGCGGCCACGCACGCCCGCACGTCCTCGTCGCTGTGAGCCGCTGAGAGTTGCACTCTGATGCGCGCCTTGCCCTTCGGCACGACGGGAAAGCTGAACGCGATCACGTAGACCCCTCTGGCGAGCATCGCGTCGGCGATCTGAGCGGCCAGGCGCGCTCCGTCCTCACCGGGAAACATGACCGGCGTGATGGGGTGCGAACCCTCCACCAGCTCAAAGCCTTCGTGTGTCATCAGCGACCGGAACAGCGCCGTGTTGGCCTTGAGCTTCTCCCGTGGAGCCGAGGCGTCACGGGCGATCTGCACTGCCTTGAGTGAGCCCGCGACCACTGACGGCGCCACGGCGTTGGAGAACAGGTAGGGCCGAGCGCGCTGCTTGAGTAGCTCCACGATCTCGGTGGGGGCGGCGACGTAGCCTCCGCTGGCTCCGCCGAGCGCCTTACCGAGGGTGCCCGTGATGATGTCGACCCGGCCCAACACGCCGCAGTGCTCGGCAGTGCCTCGTCCGTGCTCACCGACGAATCCGGTGGCGTGGCAGTCGTCGACGAAGACCATCGCGTCGAACTCCTCGGCCAGGTCGCAGATCTGATCCAACGGGGCGTAGTAGCCGTCCATCGAGAAGACGCCGTCGGTCACGATGATGATCCGGCGCGCACCGCCGTCGCGAGCGGCCCCCAGCTGGCTGCGCAGATCGTCCATGTCACGGTTGGCGTAGCGGAATCGTGTGGCTTTGGACAACCGAATCCCGTCGATGATCGAGGCGTGGTTCAACGCGTCGGAGATGATCGCGTCCTCGGCGTTGAAGAGCACCTCGAACAGGCCCCCGTTGGCGTCGAAGCACGAGGCGAACAGGATCGAGTCCTCGGTGCCCGAGAAGTCGGCGATGGCCCGCTCCAGGTCGCGGTGCTGTGTCTGGGTGCCGCAGATGAACCGGACGGACGCCATACCGAAGCCCCACTGGTCCAGGGCGTCCCGCGCAGCGCTGACGACGTCCGGGTGGTCGGCGAGCCCGAGGTAGTTGTTGGCGCAGAAGTTGAGCGCCTTGCCCGTCGTGGTCTCGACGTGCGCCGACTGCGCCGTCGTCAGCTGCCGCTCGCTCTTGTAGAGCCCCGCGTCTTTGATGCTCGCCAGCTCAGCCGAAAGATCGTCCTTGAATGCATACATCGGGTGCTCCTTGTCTCGCGTTCGGTGCAGGTCAACTCCAGTCCAGAACGATCTTGCCGCATTCGCCGGACCGAGCCGCAGCGAAGGCCTCCGTCCACTGATCGGCGGGGAAACGGTGGGTAATCACCGAACGGATACGTTCGCGCAGTTGCTCGGACGTCTGCAGCATGAACATCATCCGATACCAGGTGTCATACATCTCCCGGCCGTAGATCCCCTTGATCGTGAGCATGCGTGTGATGACCGGACCCCAGTCGATCGAGAACGGCGCAGCGGGGAGGCCGAGCATGGCGATGCCGGCTCCGTGCTGGCAGTTGTCGATCAACTCCTTCAGCGCCGAGGGGTTGCCGGACATCTCCATCCCGACGTCGAAACCGAGCATCATGCCGAGTTCGTCCTGGTAGGGCTTGACCCGCTCGGTGGCCACGTTGATGGCGTAGTCCGCGCCGACCTTCCGCGCCATCTCCAGCCGATAGTCGCTGACGTCGGTCGCCACGATGTAGCGGGCCCCGACGTGCCGGGCGATCGCCACCGCCATCACCCCGATCGGCCCGCATCCGGTGATCATCACGTCGTCCCCGGCGATCGAAAACGTCAACGCCGTGTGCACGGCGTTGCCGAGCGGGTCGAAGATCGCGCCCAGGTCCGGGTCGATGTCGTCGGGCTGCACCCACACGTTGGTATGCGGCACGCACACGTAATCGGCGAAGGCTCCGTCACGGTTCACCCCGAGGCTGGAGGTGTTGACGCAGACGTGCGGTCGTCCCGAACGACAGTTGCGGCATACCCCGCAGATCACGTGACCCTCGACCGAGACGCGCAGTCCGGGGCGCAGGTCATACACCCCGTTGCCGCTCGGCACCCCCTGGCCCACCTCGACGATCTCGCCGTAGAACTCGTGCCCGACGATGAGCGGCGGCCGCAACATCGACGCCGCCCAGTCGTCCCAGGCCTCGATATGCAGGTCGGTGCCGCACAGCCCGGCTCGCAGGACACGGATCTTGACCTCGCCGGGGCCCGGGGACGGCTCGGGCACGTCGGTGAGTTCGAGGCCGGGACCCGGATGAGTTTTGACGAGAGCGCGCATGGGTCACATCTTGTCCCATTCGTGCGTGATTTAGAGGGCTGGGCCTGCGGTGATAAAGTTCTGCGCTGTTGCGCCAATAGCTCAATTGGCAGAGCAGCTGACTCTTAATCAGCGGGTTCGGGGTTCGAGTCCCTGTTGGCGCACTGACCAGAAATCCCCGCTCGGAGCACGTCCGGGTGGGGATTTTCTGTGCCGTGATGGGGCACACTTGCTGTCTGTGAGCACACAAATCAAAGCCTCCGACGTTGACAAGTCCGAGGAGCCGGACAAGATCGACCTGGTGGCGACCGTGAAGCGGACCCTGACCGAGTTCGGCCAGGACAAGGGCACCGACCTCGCGGCCGCACTGACGTACTACGCGGTGCTCTCGCTGTTTCCGGCCGTGTTGGCCCTGGTGTCGCTGCTTGGCGTCTTCGGGCAGGGACCATCGACCACGCAGGCGCTAGTAGATGTGATCAAGGAGTTGGGCGTCTCCGACGAGACGCTCAAGCCAGTGACCGACATCATCACGGCCACGCAGAATGGCGGTGGTGCCGGCATCGCGCTGCTCGTCGGTCTGCTCGGAGCGCTGTATGCCGCCTCGAACTACGTCAATGGCTTCTCCCGGATGATGAACACGGTCTATGGAGTCGAAGAGGGACGTCCGATCTGGAAGTTACGCCCCTGGTTGGTCCTGATCACCCTGATCTGTCTGCTGCTGGTGGTGGCGGTGGCGCTCTCCTTGGTGTTCACCGGCGGCATTGTCGACGCCGTGGGATCCGTCGTCGGGCTCGGAGACACCTTCGTCACCGTGTGGACCTACGCCAAGTGGCCGGTCATGGTGCTGTTTGTCATGACGATCGTGGGGTTGCTCTACTGGGGCACCCCCAATGTGAAACAGCAGAAGTTCCGCTGGCTCAGCGGAGGTGCCGCAGTGGCCATCATCGGTTGGGGAATCGGTACTGCGGGCTTCTTCTTCTACGTGGCTACGGCCGGCAGCTACAACAAGACCTACGGTGCCATTGCCGGGGTCATCGTGTTGCTGGTGTGGCTATGGCTGACCAACATCTTCCTCGTCATCGGTGCCGAGTTCGACTCCGAGTTGCAACGAGCCCGGCAGCTGCGTCTTGGGATCGCCGCCGAGAAACAGATACAGCTGCCGTATCGCGATAAGTCCGGGGTAGCGAAAAAGGAACAGGCGGAGAGGGACAAGACAGAAGAGGCACGCCGGATCCGGATCGAGGCCGCAGCGCGACGCGACGATTCGACCGACTCCTAACTGCGCGTACCCGCGAGCCTGAACGGTCCGAACCACCCTCGCCCAGCAGGTACGATGGTCGGCGTTGCCTGGCGCGGTATGCGCTGCTGGGTACGACATGGTGGGTGTAGCTCAGCAGGTAGAGCGCCGCGTTGTGGTCGCGGATGTCGCGGGTTCAAGTCCCGTCACTCACCCCAGATGGGAACGACAATCCCACGTCGTTGCAGGTCAGGCCCCGGATTCCCGCTCAGCGAGGCGGAATCCGGGGCCTTTCTTGCTGAGCACGTCTGTGCACACGTAGGCTCGTGTCAGCATCAGAACTGACACACAGCTGACACACTGTGGATGGCCTCGGAGGCTTGGGCACCTTGAGTAAGCACGAACCCAGAACTCGGCTCCCGCGAGGGATCGTGTCGTTCCGTGGCCGATACCGGGTTCGGATGGACCACGACGGGAAGACCCACTCCCTCGGGGTCTATGACACCATCATCGATGCTAAGGCGGCGCTGAACATCGCCAAGGCAGACGCCGCCCGGGGGCTCTTCGTGCCGCCCGCGCAACGTCGGGCCGCGCGCAAGGCGGAGACTGAAACGGCTGTGGCCGAGAGCATGACGCTGCGGGAGTGGTCCGAGGAGTGGCTGGCCGCCCTGGAGACAAACCCCGACAGGTCCAAGGGGACGATCGTTGCCTACCGGTCGGTTCTCAAAACCACGTCGTCCCCCAACTCGGAGACGTTCGTCTCGTGGATCTGACCACCGAGCTGGTTGCCGAGCACCTGGCCGCCCTCGCCCGCCTGCCCAGCAAGCGGCACGCGGGTGCGCGGACGAACGGGGTAGCACCCAACGCGTCGATCGTCCTCCGCTCATGCATCAATGCGGCCGTGAAGTCCCGCGCCGGCGGACTCGAGACGTTCACGTTCCCGGAGGCACGGAAGCATCGCCGGGTCCGCCCGGAGGATGAGCAGGGCGAGGTAGCGACCGCCGAGGAGGTCAAGGCGTTCGCCGAGGCTATGCCCGAGCACCTGCGCATCGCGGTACCGCTGGCTGCGTGGTGCGCCCTGCGTATGGGGGAGGTGCTCGGCCTGCAGCGGCGGGACCTGGAGCACCTCGACGACGCCAGCCGGGCGACGCTGCATGTCAGGCGTCAGTGGAACAGTCAGGCGAAGTCGCTGACCCCGCCCAAGGCGGGCAGCGTGAGGAGCATCGCCATACCCGCCGCGCTGCTGCCCGCGCTGGTCATGCACGTGAGCGCGGTCACCGGTTCCGAACCGACTGCACCCGTCGTATGCGGCCCGAGAGGGACCCGGGTCAGCCAGTCCGCCCTGGACAGGCACTGGCGAGAAGCCCGCGATCAGGCCGGCCGCCCCGGGTTCCACTTCCACAACCTGCGACACACCGGGCTGAGCGCGTACGCCGTCCAGGGGGCGACACTGGCCGAGCTGCTGCACAGGGGTGGTCACACCGACGTCACGGTGGCGCTGCGGTACCAGCACGCGACCGCGGAGCGCGACAGGTCCCTGACCGAGCGGTTGAGCAGGGAGATTGCGCTCTAGCTGTGCCGCACCACAGCCGGAATGCGCGTCAGAAGATTGTCGACGTCGTCAGGGTCTACCCGAATGATGCGTGACCCGCTGCGGTACGCGG
>JBASAZ010000302.1:0-4406 GCA_049650845.1 Ornithinimicrobium sp. | reverse complement strand
GGGCTACCGTCGTGCCATGGTGCGACTGCGTAAGACCTCACCCGACAGCGCGGGCTGGACGCGCCGTCGCGCCGGCCGCGGCTTCGTCTATCTGGACACCGCGGGTGAGCGGCTGCCCAGCGAGCAGGTGCAGCGCATCAAGGACCTCGTCATCCCCCCGGCGTGGCAGGACGTGTGGATCACGCCGTTCGCCAACGGGCACCTGCAGGCCGTCGGCACGGACGACGCCGGCCGCCGGCAGTACCTCTATCACGAGCAGTGGCGGGTGCGGCAGGACGCCGAGAAGTTCGAGCGGATGCTTGCCTTCGGCGAGGCGTTGACCACGGCCCGAAGCGTGGTGCTGACCGACCTCGGACAATCCGGTATGCCGATCGAACGGGCATGCGCCGCGGCCATCCGGCTCATCGATCTCGGCTACTTCCGGATCGGCAACGACGTGTATGCCGACACGAACGGGAGCTTCGGGTTGACCACATTGGAGCGGCGGCACGTGCGTCGACATCGTGACGAGCTGGTGTTCTCCTTCGTCGGCAAGTCGGGGGTCTCTCACCGGATCACGATCGATGACGCGTCGGTCATCGATGCCGTCGAAGCCATGCGCCGCCGCCGCGCGGACGACCCCCGGCTGCTGGCCTACAAGCAGCAGCGATCGTGGCGTTCGGTTCTGCCGACCTTGGTCAACGACTACCTTCGCGATGTCGCCGGAGTCGACGGCAGCGCCAAGGACTTCCGGACCTGGCATGCCACCGTGCTCGCCGCGGCGGCGTTGGCCGACAGCCAGGAGCACGGCGAGACCGGCGCATCCCGCACCCGAGCCGTGTCGGCGGCGATGAAGGAGGTCGCCGCGTTCCTGGGGAACACTCCTACGCTGGCCCGATCCTCATACGTCGATCCGCGGGTCATCGAGCACTACGAGCAGGGCCGCACGATCCGGGTGATCGACGAGCAGGACTTCGGGAGTCGGGACGAGCAGCAGGCGGCTCGGGAGCGCGATGTGCTGCGGTTGCTCACGACCTGAGATGCCGACGCGCGGGGATGCCCCAGGCTCCTCCCGATCGACGTGTGCTCACGATCAGTTGGGACTCATCGGCCCGGTGACCGACGTGCCGGTGGTGCCCAGCGATGCGTTCAACGTCCGCTCTCGTCGCACGATCGCTCGCCCGAGGCGCAACCGGGTTTCGGTGGATTCGCTGGCCAACAGCAGCTGGCGATCGCTCAGCTCGAGGTCGATCGCCTGCGGCAGCCAGTAGGACAGTTCGCGCAGGTCGTCAGGCGCGGTGAGTGCGTCATCGCCGAGCTGCGACCGGTACGCCGCGACCTCGGTGCGCAGGCGGTTGCCCAGTGTCTCGATCTCGCGGTCATCACCCACGAGCTCGCTCAGCCACGTCACCTGAGCTTGGGCATAGGGTGTGCTGGCCTGCGGCAGCAGACCATCGAGTCGGAAGCGGCTGCGACCCTCGATCACGATCAGGAAGCGTTCGTCGCCGATCGCTGCCGCCTGCTGCACCTGCGCTGAACAGCCCACGCTGTGCAGTGCCCGAGCCCCGGCTTCGCCCACTTCGTACCCCTTGCGGATAGCGACCACCCCGAAGACCGGCGGACGGTGTTCTTGAGCACCGAGCAGGTCGCGCAGCAGCGCCACGTAGCGCTCCTCGAAGATCTGCAACGGCACCAGGGCGCCGGGCAGCAGCGCAGTCCCGAGCGGGAAGAGGGGCAACACAGCCATCTCCTCAGCATAGGTACGGCTGCGCGCGCCGTTGCAGCGGGATGGCGATACGGTACGTCGATGACCAGCACTCTCTTCCGCGGCGGCACTCTGCTGGACGGGACCGGCGCAACGCCCGCGGTGGCGGATGTGCTGATCCGGGAGGGCCGAGTGGTCGACGTTGGCATCGACCTCGACGGCGCCGACCTCCGCGGCGAAATCGATGACGTCGTGGACTGCGCCGGATGCACGGTGCTGCCTGGTCTCTTCGACTGCCACGTGCACGTGCTCTTCGACCAGATCAACCTGTTGCGGATGCTGCAGACACCGTTCTCCTACCCGTACTACCAGGCCATCGGGCGGCTGCGGGCGACCCTGGCAACCGGGGTGACCTGGGTCCGTGACGCCGGGGGCGCCGACCTCGGGGTGGCTGACGCTCTGCGCACGGGCCTCATTTCCGGGCCACGGATGCAGGTCGCGTTGACGATGATCAGCCAGACCGGCGGTCACGGTGACGGCGTGCAACCGTGCGGGATCGACGTGCCCCTCTTCGGTGCCCATCCAGGACGGCCCCGAGCGGTCGTCGACGGAAGCGACGACATGCGCCGGGTGGTCCGTGAGCTGGTCCGGGCAGGTGCGGACGTCATTAAGGTCGCGACCAGCGGTGGAGTGATGTCGCCGCGCAGCGACCCTCGGCACGGCCATTTCCGGGACGCGGAGATCGAGACGCTGGTCGCGGAGGCGAGCGCGGCCGGGTTGTTCGTGATGGCGCACGCGCAAGCCACCGACGGCATCAAAGTAGCGGTCCGCAACGGAGTCCGCTCCGTCGAGCACGGCATCTATCTGGATGACGAAGCCATCGAGATGATGCTGGATCACGGCACCTGGTTGGTGCCGACGCTGTCGGCTCCGCGGGCCGTGATCGCCCAGGCCGACGCCGGGGCGCCCCTGTCCGATGCGGCCATTGCCAAAGCCCGGATGGTCACCGAGGCGCACGACGACTCCATCCGTCGGGCTATCGCGGCGGGAGTCACCATCGCGATGGGCACCGACAGCGGCGTCGGCCCGCACGGCACCAACCTCGAGGAGCTTGCGCTGATGGCGAGCCTGGGGATGGACCCGCTGGACGCGTGGGTCGCCACCACGTCCTCAGCCGCCCGACTCCTGGGGGTTCAGGCCGACTACGGCACGCTGGAGCCGGGCAAGGTCGGCGACGTCGTGGTCTTGGAGGGCGCGTATGACGACTTGTCGGGCCTACGGGAGCGAGTGCGGGAGGTCTATCAGGACGGTGTCCGGGTCGCCGACTGATCGGCATACCGTCTCGGTTCTCGCACGCTTCGCCGCCCGGCGAGGCCGGCACGCCGTACGCTGGTGCGCGTGCTGGTGAACCCATTGACCCTGACTGTCCGCTGTGTTGCGGCAGGTGCGCAATGAGTGGCGGTTTGGTCGCGCTGCTCGACGACGTCGCAGCCCTGGCCAGGTTAGCGGCGGCCTCCGTCGATGACGTCGGGGCCGCAGCGGGTCGGGCCAGCGTCAAAGCGACCGGGCTCGTGGTCGACGACGCGGCCGTGACGCCGCGCTACGTGCGCGGATTCGCCGCCCAGCGTGAGCTGCCGATGATCAAGAAGATCGCTATCGGCTCGGTGCGCAACAAGCTGGTGTTCATCCTGCCGGCGGTGCTCCTGATGAGTCAGTTCCTGCCGTGGCTGCTCACCCCGATCCTCATGCTGGGCGGGACCTATCTGTGCTTCGAAGGCGCCGAGAAGATCTACGAGAAGCTCAGCGGTCACCACGAGCAGCAGCAGGAGCCGGTGGCGGTTCGGGGACGAGAGCACGAAGACAAGATGGTCAAAGGCGCGATCCGCACCGACTTCATCCTGTCGGCCGAGATCATGGTGGTTGCGCTCAACGAAGTGACCGAAGAGCCCTTTCTTTCCCGTGCGCTCATCTTGATCGTGGTCGCGCTGTTCATCACAGCCTTGGTCTACGGCGTGGTCGGACTGATCGTCAAGATGGACGACATCGGGATGCATCTGGCCGAGCAGGAGTCCTCGTTCGCCCAAACCGTGGGGCGGGGACTGGTCGCCGGTATGCCGAAGCTGATGGCCGCGTTGTCCGTGGTCGGAACGGTGGCGATGCTCTGGGTCGGTGGCCACATCCTGCTGGTGGGGGTTGATGATCTGGGTTGGCATGCGCTGTATGACGTGGTGCACCACGCCGAAGAATGGGTCCACGAGGCTGCCGGGGCTCTGGGTGGAGTCCTCGCGTGGCTGACCAACACCACCGCTTCGGCGATCATTGGTCTGATCGTCGGTGCGGTCGCCGTCGCCGTGATGCACCTGATCCCCCGCACAGAGAAGGCGGCCGCCCACTAGGGCACACCACGTCCGACGCGGGACTACGACGTCGGTGCCATCGGCCTATCGGAGTCGGTGTGTCATCGGTGTGTCGGGGTCGGTGTGCCATCCGTGCCGACGACACGCCGACTCCGAGCGGCTCAGCGGTGCACGTGAACCCGTGAGCCGCTCCCGACGGGAGTGTCGTCGGCATCGATGTGGTCCAGGGTGTGATGTCGGGTCGGCAGGCTCAGCGCAGGCGAGCGGCGGGCCCTTGTGCCTGCACCGCGAGCATCCCCGGTGGGCCCCAGCCTGCCTCCTCGAAGGCCACCGCGATGCACTCGGCCACCCGCTCTCGGTCACCG
>JBASAZ010000301.1:0-1782 GCA_049650845.1 Ornithinimicrobium sp. | reverse complement strand
ATCGGGCCCGCGGGAACCCATGCCCAGTTCTAGCCGCAGGCTAGGCAGAGAGACTCAGCGCCCGGCCCTGTTCGAGGAGATTGGGTGGCCCACCGAGCCGTTCGAACACCGCGGCGTGGCTCGTGTCGGACGTGGGGTCGCCCCCCATGACTGAGCTGGGCTTACTACGGCTGGCCTAGTCGCCGGTGATCGAGCGACCGACCCGAGCAACAGGTCGACGCCGTCGCTGATCAAGTGCTTCGTGAGCGCACCAACCCAGGGGAGATTCGTGGTCAAACTGTCCGGTTTCGACAGAGCTTCGGTCTATCCACGAAAAAACAGCTCTGGTTGGCAAGAAAGACAATGAGGGATGTCGAGATCCGGCCCTGGCCGACGACGAAGAGGTATGACCATGGTTACCAGCGCCAAGACCCCCACCACCGCATCCGACACGACGAGTCGCCACCGTCTGCTTCGCGTCGCGGGCTGGATCATCACTGGATACGTCACTTGTTCCTGACTTTCGACTCGATCACCCACCTGGTCCGCGAGCAACACGTTGTGGACTTCAACGACCAAATCGGCGCACCCGGCTGGTCCCCGGTCGTCTGCGGCACCGTGCTGGCTGCATGCCTGAGCACCTTCCATGTGCCGCGCACTCGCGTCGTCGGCGCGATTTTCCTGACCGGCTACCTCGGCGGCGCAACGGCAGTGAACCTCGTCGCCGGTCAGCCGGTTCTCAACACCGCGTTTGCACTGGGCACCGGGGTGCTCGTCTGGGCCGGCCTTTGGCCCCGCGACGAGCGCGCTCGGCGTCTGTTCTGATACAACTCATCACGATAGGGAGATCCACCATGAAGTTCATGCTTCTCGTCCACGAAACCGCTCGCCCCACCGACCAACCACCCGCGGAGCTGTTCGCAGCCATAGGCGCGCTGGGCGCTCAGGAATCAGCGGCCGGCACCCTGATCGAGGTCGGCGGGCTGATGCCGATCGAAGCCGGTGCGGTCGTCACCCTCGCTGGCACGGCGATAGCCACCACCGGCGGACCCTTCGTCGAAGCCACCGAACTCGTCGGCGGGTACTCCGTCTATGAATTGCCTGACCTGGCCGAGGCGACCCGAAAGGCCGAGGTGTTCCTCGACGCGCACCGCGCCACGTGGCCCGGCTGGGAGGGCTGGGTCGAGATCCGCGCCATGATGGAGATGTCTGGGTGAAAGATCCCGCCACCGCGGTCGAGGAGGTCTGGCGACAGGAGTCGTCGCGCCTCCTCGGCGCGTTGCTCCGGATCACCCGCGACGTCAGCCGTGCCGAAGACCTCGCCCAGGAAGCGCTCGCCCAGGCGCTCACACAGTGGCCGCTCACCGGTGTCCCTGACAATCCTGCCGCGTGGTTGATGACTACGGCCAAGCGACGCGCGATCGACCAGTTCCGGGCTGGGCAGCGCCAGCTCCGGGCCTACGCCGAGGTATCCGCCGGTGTGGTCGCCGGCTACGAAGAGAAGTTCACCGTGGACCACCTCGAGGACGATGTCCTCCGGCTCATGTTCATCTGCTGCCACCCCTCGCTCACCGCTGACACCCGCACGGTGCTGACCCTACGGATGGTCGCCGGACTCACCACAAGAGAGATCGCCCACGCCTACCTCGCATCTGAGGCGACCGTGGCCACCCGCATCTCCAGAGCCAAACGGGCCCTGACCACCGCCGGCGCCGAACTCGAAGAGCCGAGTGGACCTGAGCGAGCCGCTCGGCTCGGCTCTGTGATGTCCGTGATCTACCTCCTCTTCAACGAGGGCTACGC
>JBASAZ010000300.1:0-3382 GCA_049650845.1 Ornithinimicrobium sp. | reverse complement strand
CGCACGGGTTGAGCGGGGTGTCCGGGCCCATCGGGCCCTCGACGCGGCCGTACCCGTAGAGGTTGCTGACGGTCGCGAGCACCGCACCCGCGGAGGTCGCAGCCGCGAGCAGGGCGGCGCCGATCGGTGGCCAGTCCGTGGTCCACCGTGTGTACGCCGGGTTGGCGCAGTTGTAGATCACCGTGGCCCCGGTCGCGAACCGCTGCATAGCGGAGGCATCGGAGGCGTCGGCGGTCACTCGCTCGACAAGCGGGTGCTCAGGTCCACCCCCTGAACGGGTGACGACGCGAACGCGGCTACCCGCGTCGGCCAGCAGGAGGGCGGTACGGGTACCGACCGGCCCCGACCCGACAACGACGTGCGTATCCATGACTGCTCCTTGTGATAAGTGATCTTTACAGTGGGCGACTAAGTGGAGGGGGTGTACGGCTATGCAGTGTCGCGCAGGGCCGGCGGGAGCGGTGCCGACCAGTCGTGGGATAGGGCCCGAGCGACGGGTCGGGGTAGCGTCAGCGGCGCTGCAGGGTCAGCCCTAGCCAGGTGAACCAGAGGATGAGTCCCAGCCCGAAGATGGAGGTCGCGGCCTCGGAGGCGACCGGGACCACGGTGGCCATGCCGACCACGGCGAGACCGAGCGCGAGCCCACCGAGCCCGGCTGAGAGCGCTCGGGTCCGCAGGGCGGCCAGTCCCACGACCGCCGCCCACAAGGCTCCGGCGACCTCGATGCCACCGCCGAGGGCATCTTGGACCACACTGGTCGAGACCCAGGTGCTCACGGCGAGGTCCGGGTCCTGCGCGTGTAGTGCCACCGCGGCATGCTGCCCGACGAGGGCGATGCTGCCGCTGGCGATGAGCAACCCCGACCAGATCAGCCCCAGCGCGGTAGAAACCAGCGCGAGCGACGGGGACGAGGCCAGACGTTGACCGACACCGAGCGAGACCACCGCCATCGCGGCCCCTCCCAGCAGGTACAGCACGAGATACCAACCGGCCAGTTCGGCCTGGTGGTCCACCAGGAAGCCTAGGGACCCTGTGGGGTCCTGCGTCACACTCGTCAAGCCGCGCGGGACCAGGTACGCGACCATCGCGAGAAAGCCCACAACGTACGTGCCGGCGACGACTTGGGCCGCGATGCCCCCGCTACGGACGAGGGCGGGCCTGGTCGGTGCAGGGCTCCCGTTGGAGCCTGCCGTGGTGGTGGATACGGGACCTGTGGTGGTGGCTGGGTGTCGTCTCATGGCATCGACTATCCGGGAACACGGGCGCTGCCACATCGGAGCAGGGGCCAGAGCCATCTGGTCCTGGAAGCCAGTTCGGTCCGGCCTAAAGTCCCATCCGGCCACCGCACCCACGGCCTAGGCTGAGGTCATGGTCACAGGTCCGCTGCGCGCGCTCTGGAACGAACCTACGGCCATCCCGGCCCCGGGGATGACCTGGTGGGACCGGGCCTTGGTCGCTGGTCTCGTCCCGCTCACCGTGCTGGAGGCGGGGCTACGGGCTGAAGTGCTTTGGCCCATCTGGCAGGCCATGTGGGCTGTTGTTTGTGTCGCCACCCTGCTGTGGCGCCCTCACCGCCCCCTGGCGATGCTCGTGCTCGCATACACAGCGCAGACCGTGGCAGGGGTCGTCCCCGCGCTCGTAGGAGAGCCGAACAGCCCGCTCGACGTCACCGCCGTCGTGTTGCTGGTGGCCTACTCGCTGGGCCGATGGGCCAGCGGGCGAGGCGTCGTCGCCGGTAGCAGCTTCCTGCTCGTGGTGCACCTGGCCCGAGAACCCCTCTACGACTCCAGCGGCTCCTCCATCCTGATCGGGGTAGGGGCGCTCATGCTGCCGGTGGCCCTCGGTGCCCTCATGCGTTCCTGGGCCACCTCACAGGTACGGGCACGGGAGGAGATCCGGCTCCGCGAACGCGAACGGCTGGCCCGCGACCTGCACGACACCGTGGCTCATCACCTGACTGGAATCCTGATGCAGGCCCGAGCGGCCAAAGTCCGGGCCCGCACCGAACCGGGCGCCGCCACCGAAGCGATCGACGAGGTGGAGACCGCGGCCGTTCGCACCCTCGAAGACATGCGCTCAATGGTGGCCCTGCTGCGCCAGGACGACCTCGCCCAGGGCCGGACCCCGACATACGGCATCTCCGACATCGCCGTGCTCGCCCGCGACGACGGAACGGGCCCACAGGTGCTCATCCAGACCTCCGGTGACATCCAGCGACTACCGGCACCGCTCGGGTCGGCGTTGTTCCGGGCGGCGCAGGAGGCCGTGACCAACGCCCGTCAGCACGCCGTAGACCCCACACGAGTGGGCGTCGACCTCGCCCGAGACGGCAACACCGTCCGGCTGCGAGTGCACGACAACGGCCGAGCGGCCACCCCCGGCCGTGCCCGAAGGGCAAGCCCGTCCTACGGCCTTGCCGGGATGCGCGAACGGTTCTCGCTGCTAGGCGGCCACGTCCATGCCGGCCCGGACCCCTCCGGTGGCTGGACCGTCGAGGCCACAGCCCCGGTCACCGTGAACACCGAAGAGATACGCAGATGACAGATCCGGTGCGGGTTGTCATCGCCGACGACCAAGACATGGTCCGTGTCGGACTCGCAACCATCCTCGACGCCGAACCCGGCATCACTGTGGTCGGCCAGGCCCGCGACGGGCTCGAGGCCGTCGCCCAAGTCCATTCGCTCCACCCCGACGTGTGCCTCTTCGACATCCGGATGCCACACCTGGACGGCATCGAAGCAACCCGCCGGGTCGCCGGGCCAGACGTCCACGACCCTGTCCCCGTCATCGTCATCACCACCTTCGACCAAGACGAGTACGTCTACGACGCACTCCGGGCCGGGGCCCGCGGCTTCCTGCTCAAGGACGCCGACCCAGACCTCCTGGCTCGCGCCGTCCGCTCCGCGGCACAGGGCGAGGCCCTCATCGCACCGGCCGTGACAGCGCGACTCCTGGCAACCTTCGCCTCACGAGCCGAACCGGCACGTCAGCCGGTCGACGCGCTGACCCCACGTGAAGAGGCCGTCCTCGATCTGGTCGCCACCGGCAAAACCAACACCGAGATCGCCCAGGAGCTCTATCTCTCCCTCAGCACCATCAAGGCCCACATGACCTCGCTCATGACCAAGCTGTCAGCCCGCAACCGGGTCGAGACCGTGATCTGGGCCTACCAAAGCGGCCGGCTCGACGGAGGACAACCCCGTTGAACTCCCTGCGCCAGTTGGGCCCACGGCTTGCTCGTGCCGCACGCCGAACGGCTGCCGGCACACGTTCGGCCCTAACGAAGGGGATGCCTGCGATCCGGGCGATCGTCCCGCAGAGGATGGTCGCGCGGGACGCGGATGGGGGCGTGACGACCTCACACGGGCGATCGGTGGGAGTT
>JBASAZ010000299.1:0-4779 GCA_049650845.1 Ornithinimicrobium sp. | reverse complement strand
GGTGCGCGCCGTCCAAGCCGTCGAGGTCGACGATCCACGTCGCGACGACGTGCTCATGGGACCGCTCATCTCAGCAGCCCAACGCGACTCGGTGGCCTCCTACGTCAACGACGGGGATGTGCTCGCTCAGGGGTCCTGCCCCACCGGGTCGGGCTTCTGGTCGGCTCCCACGGTGCTGCGCGCCGGCAGCGAGCGGGACCGCAGCTTCACCGACGAGATTTTTGGGCCGGTGATCACCCTGCTGCCCTTCACCGACGAAGACGACGCGCTGCGCATCGCCAACGACACGGCATACGGTTTGGCCGGGTCGATCTGGACCCGTGACGTCGGCCGAGCATTGCGCGTCAGCCGGGGCCTGGAGGCCGGGAACATCTCGGTGAACTCGCATGCCTCGGTGCGCTACAACACGCCCTTCGGCGGGTTCAAACAGTCCGGGTTGGGCCGTGAGCTCGGACCGGACGCCCTCGACGCTTTCAGCGAGGTCAAGACCGTATTCTTCGCATCGACATAAAGACCCTCGCAGCACGCATCACCGCCACCCCATTCACCACCGCCCCATGTCACCACCACCACATTTCACGACCGAAAGGCTCCCTACTGTGTCCGAAAATGCTCCGTCCGCCCGCTTGACCGGCCGCGTCGCCGTTGTCACTGGTGGTGCCAGCGGTATTGGCCTAGCCAGCGCCCGGCGACTGGCTGCCGAAGGGGCGCAGGTCGTGATCGGCGATTTGTGCTCCGCCGATGTCGGTGAGCAGGTGGCCCAGGAGCTGGGTGGTCTTTTCGTCCAGACGGACGTGGCGGACCAGGAGCAGGTCACCCGGATGTATGCAGCGGCCCACGAGGCCTACGGCTCGATCGACATCGCGTTCAACAACGCCGGCATCAACCCTCCGGCGGATCAGTCCATCTTGGATACGGACCTCGAGACCTGGCGCAGGGTTCAGGACGTCAACCTGACGAGCGTCTATCTGTGTTGTCAGGCGGTTCTGCCCTACATGATCGAGCAGGGCAAGGGGTCGATCATCAACACCGCCTCCTTCGTCGCCATCATGGGGGCGGCCACGTCCCAGATTTCCTACAGCGCCTCCAAGGGCGGCGTCTTGTCGATGTCCCGTGAGCTCGGCGTGCAGTTCGCCCGCACCGGCGTCCGAGTCAATGCGCTGTGCCCCGGTCCGGTCAACACCGCACTGTTGCAGGACCTCTTCGCGGCCGACCCCGCCCAAGCAGAACGCCGGATGATCCACGTCCCGATGGGCAGGTTCGCCGAGCCCGAAGAGATCGCGGCAGCCGTGGCGTTCCTGGCCAGCGACGACTCGAGCTTCATGACCGCCAACGAGTTCGTCGTGGACGGCGGCATCAGCGCCGCGTACGTCACCCCGCTGCGTCATTAGCGCGCGACCGCCGACGAGCGCACCTCGCGCAGGTCGTTCAGTGGGTCACCCAGTGACTCGTTCAGTGACTCGTTCAGTGACTCGTGTCGTGAGCGAGCAGTGAGCGAGCGAGCCATCTCCGGCGAGCAGCGGGCGCAGCTCGCGCTCATCGCCGCGGTGCAGGTGCTGGTCATGGCTAGCTGGTTCTCGGCGTCGGCGGTGGTCCCGGCGTTGCGGCAAGACTGGGACATCAGCCTCGGTCAATCCACGCTCCTGACCATCGCGGTGCAAATCGGGTTCGTCGTCGGGGCGGTGAGCTCGGCCGCGCTGAACGTTTCGGACCGATTCCCGGCACACCGGGTCGTGGCTGCCTCGGCCGCGGCGGCCGCCGTCAGCACGGCGACGATTGCCCTGGCCGTCGACTCCCTATGGCCGGCGATCGCGCTGCGTCTGGTGACGGGCGTGGCGCTCGCCGGCGTCTATCCGACCGGCCTGAAGTTGATGACTTCGTGGTTCGACTCCGGCCGGGGACTGGCGCTGGGCGTCTTGGTGGCCGCGCTCACGTTCGGCAGCGCGCTGCCACAGCTCATCAACAGCTTCGCCTCCCTGCCGTGGCGCGGAGTTCTCGGAGTCTCCAGCGTCCTGGCCCTTCTCGGCTCGGCTGTGGCCTGGCAGTTCGTGCGGCCAGGCCCGTTGACCCAGCCGGCGCCACCGCTCAACCCCCGATACGTGCTCGCGCTCTTCACCCAGCGGGGTCCGCGGCTGGCCAACCTCGGCTACTTCGGTCACATGTGGGAGCTGTACGCCATGTGGACCTGGCTGCCGGCATACTTCACGGCAAGTCTCATGGTCAGTGGCGTCGCCGCCCCCTCCCGCACGCTCGTCGGACTGACCGCTTTCGCCGTCATCGGTGTAGCGGGCGTGGTGGGGTGTCTGCTGGCCGGCGCGCTCGGCGACCGTCTCGGACGGGCAACCGTGGCGGGTTGGGCCATGAGGATCAGCGCGACCTGTGCCGTGCTCGCCGCCCTGGTCTTCGGCAGCTCCCCGTATCTGGTGGTGCCGATCCTGGCCGTGTGGGGCGCCTCGGTGATCGCCGATTCCGGCTTGTTCTCCAGCTGTGTCGCCGACGTCGTCGACCCTCGTTACATCGGCACCGCGTTGACCACGCAGACCGCGATCGGTTTCGCCCTGACCATTGCCACCATTCAAGCTGTCCCGCCGCTGGTGGAACTGGGCGGATGGCCGACGGCCACCGCGATGCTGGCGCTGGGACCGATCGGCGGAGCTATCGCGATGAGCAGACTTCAGGTCATTCTGGACGGCCGAGACGGTCCCGCGCCCTCACCAACGACGCCGCACTAGCCCGATCGCCTCGTTCAAGGTCAGACCCTGCTGCCGGGCGGCCGCCACGAACTGATTTGCAGCTTCTGAGCTCAGGTCGGCCGGGCCGGGGCGATCCGGCGCCAACACCACCGTGCCGTTGCGACCGTGGCTGCGCACATGTCCCTCATCCCCGAGCTGCTTATAGGCCTTGGCGACCGTGTTGGCGGCGACGTTGAGATCGGCGGCCAAATGACGCACCGGGGGCAGGTGAGTGCCGGGCACGATTTGTCCGTCGCGGATGTTGGCGACGATCGAGTCGCAGATCTGCTGAAAGACCGGCGTGCTGCTCGCGGTGTCGATCATCATGTGGCGTGAGTCCTCAGTCGGTGAAGCAGGGGTGTGACACGTCGCCCTATACCTGGATCTCACCGTGGGCAGCCACCTCGGCATACCACCGCGCGCTGGCCTTCGGAATGCGGGCTCCAGTGTCGTACTGCACGCGCACAATACCGAAGCGTTTGCTGTAGCCGAAAGCCCATTCGAAGTTGTCCATCAGCGACCAGAGGAAATAGCCACGCACATCGACCCCCTGCTGGATCGCTTCGTGAACGGCGCCGAGATGTGCTCGCACATAACCGATCCGGTCCTGATCGTCGACGAATCCGTCCTCGTCGGCGTGGTCGGCATAGGCCGCTCCGTTCTCGGTGACGTAGAGGGCGACCCCGGCCGGACCGGTGTAGTCGGACTGCAGGCGCACGAGCAGGGCGCGCAGCGCATCGGGGATCACCTCCCAGCCCATGTCGGTCACCGGAAGCCCACGCGAGATCGTCTCCACGTGCTCGGAACCGGGATTGGCCGAGGGCCCCTGCTCGCGCGCAGCCGACGCTGCGTCGCTGGCCTGGTCTCTGGCCTGCACCGGGTCGGTAGGCAGGGAGTCGCCCCCGCTCACCGCGGTGCCGAAGTAGTAGTTGACGCCGAGCACGTCGATCGGCGTCGAAATGACCTGCAGGTCGTCGTCGCGGACCAGATCCTCGGGCCACAGCTGCGCGACGTCCAGCATCACGTCTTGTGGGTAGGCCCCCTTCAGGATCGGCTCGACGAAGAAGCGGTTCGACAACCCGTCGATCCTGCGGGCGGCGTCGAGGTCACCCGGCGTCTGCGTGGCCGGAGCGATGTCGGTGAAGTTCAACGTCAAGCCGAGCTGGAGGGATTCGTCCCGAGCGCGCAGTTCGCGCACCGCCAGGCCGTGGCCCAGCATCAAATGGTGACCCGCCCGCAAGGCATCCGCTCCGCTTGTCCTGCCGGGCGCGTGGTGTCCGTTGCCGTAGCCCAGAAAGGCTGAGCACCACGGTTCATTCAACGTCGTCCAGAACCTCACCCGATCGCCGAGTGCGTCGTGCACCGCCGCGGCGTAGTCCACGAACCGGTATGCCGTGTCGCGGTTCGGCCATCCTCCGGCATCCTCCAGCGCCTGCGGAAGATCCCAGTGATAGAGCGTCAGCCAGGGCACGACGTCACGGGCGAGCAAGGCGTCGACCAGCCGCGAATAGAAATCCAGCCCCTGGGGGTTGACTGGTCCCGCGTCTGGGCACACGCGAGCCCAGGACACCGAGAATCGGTAGGCGTCGAGGTTCATCGAGGACATCAGCTCGACGTCCTCGGCGTACCGGTGGTAGTGATCACATGCCACGGACCCGTCATCGCCGTTGAGCACTGCGCCTGGCTGCCGGGCGAAGGTGTCCCAGATCGAGTCGGTGCGCCCGTCCTGGGTCGCGGCACCTTCGACCTGATAGGCGGCCGTCGCGGACCCCCACAGGAAGTCGGGCGGAAACTGCATCGATGTCATGGGCTCTCCAGCCAATCGGCGGTCGGGATTCTCGCTAAGGTGGACAGCATGGCGGAACTGTTCATTGCAGGCCAATGGCGCTCGGCGCAAGCTGGCGGAACGCGTCGCATCACGTGCCCGGCCGACGGTGCCCACGTGGCGACCGTGGCCGAAGGCGCTGCCGACGACGCGCAGCGAGCGGTTTCGGCGGCTCGCGAGGCCTTCGACCACGGAGCGTGGCGCTCGAGCACGGCTCCGGAG
>JBASAZ010000298.1:0-22363 GCA_049650845.1 Ornithinimicrobium sp. | reverse complement strand
GCACCGACTCGAGGCCTTCTTCGGCACAGAGCACGCAGTGCGTTGAGGTGGGGGCGATCTCTTCGGGAGCATCCCGCAGGTGTTCGCACTCTCCCTCCAAGGCCACGGGCGGTCGCAGTGCAGTGCCCCGCTCATCGTCACGGCGATCGTCATCGGAGAGGTCCAACACGGATTCCTCGATGTCGAGCTGTTCGAGCAAGCCGCCCAGCAGATCGTGCTCGGCTAGTCCCTGGTCCCGAAGCCGCAGTAGCTCCGTGCGCTCGGCGGCCATCATCGCCATTCGCACCCGTCGATACGCATCACCCGGGGTTTCACCGTAGTCCGCGCCGCGCGGTCCGACCCGCTCCCACATCCGGTTAGTACGCCGTCGAGCATCCTGGCGCAGCTGCTCGTGGAGCGTGTCGGACCCCTCACCGGGTTCATCCAAGACGGACAACCCAGCAGAGACGGCATGTTCGGTGAGAACGGCCTGCTGCAGTGCGTCTTCACGGGCATCGGGCCCCGCGACGCGCAGATAGCGAGCCAACAGCGGCAGCGTCAGCCCCTGTATGCCGAGAGTCCCGATCGCCACGACGAGCGCGATGAAGACGATGGCCTGGCTGTTGGCGGCTTCGCTGGGGATCAAGAACGCGGCGGCCAGCGTCACCACGCCGCGCATGCCGGCCCAGGACACCAACACGAGCTCGGCCACGGGCAGGCCGGGCTCGCTGGAGCGCCACGACAGCAGCCACCGCGAGGGGAAGACCCACAGCGGGCGCAGCACGATCACGACGATCAACACGACCACCGCCGTCAGCGAAACCTGCGCCAAGGACATGCTGTCGTTTTGCGAGTTGGTCACGATGTCGTGCATCTGCAGACCGATCATCAAGAAGACGGCGCTCTCCAGGATGAACTGCACGCTGGCCCAGTTGGTCCGCTCGGACAGACGCGAGCGAGCGTTCTGCAACGTCAACGCCCGGTGTCCCAGCAGGAGACCGGCGGTCACGACGGCCAACACCCCCGAGGACCCCATCGCTTCGGCGGGCAGGAAGGCCAGGAACGGGATGGTGAACGACATCGCGGTGTCCAGTTCCGGACCGAGCGTCTGCTTGCGCAGGAACGAGGCCACCGAAGCCACGGCCACCCCAGTGATGATGCCGCCCAGCACCGCCCAGCCGAAGTTCAGCAGCACCGTCCACGCATTGACTCCGTCGGTCGTGGCGGCGATCAACCCGTGACCACTGCCCAACCCGGCGACCGCCAACCCCGTCCTGAGCGCCACCAGAGCAGTGGCGTCGTTCAACAACGATTCACCCTCCAAGATCGTGACGATCCGGCGCGGAAGGCCGATCTTGCGGGCTACCGCCGTGGCCGCGACGGCATCCGGCGGCGCGACGATCGCACCCAGGGCGAACGCGAGACCGAAGGAGATCGGGAGCATCGCGTGCGCCACGACGGCCACGCCGAGCGCAGTGAACAGGATCAACCCCACCGACAACGACAAGATCGCGGCCCGGTGCCGGGTGAAGTCCACCAGCGAGGTACGGATGGCGGCTGCATACAACAACGGCGGCAGCAGCCCGAAGAGCACCATGTCCGAGGTCAAGGTGATCTGCGGGATGAAGGGCAGGTAGGAACCGATCACCCCGACCACGATCAACACGGGCGGCGCATTCCATCCACGCCGCTCCGCGAGACCGGCGACCAGCACGGCGATTCCGGCCACGAGAACGAGGGTCAGGGCGATGTTCATGCTTGCTCCAGCACCGCCGAGCGCAACACGTCCAGGCCCACGCCGCCGAGGTCCAGGGCTCGTCGATGGAACGCGGCCAGGTCGAAGTCCTCAGCCTCTCGTCGACGTACCTCCTCGCGAAGTTCCAGCCAGAAACGTTCGCCGATCTTGTAGGACGGCGCCTGACCGGGATAGCCCAGATAACGATCGAGTTCGAAGCGGACGAAGTCCTCAGCCATATTGACGTGGGAGTTCAGGAAGGTCCACGCCTTGTCGTACGTCCAGGAGCCACCGCCCACTTCGTCCGGGGCCTCGAAGCCGCAATGAACACCGATGTCGATGACCACGCGGGCGGCCCGCAGGGACTGCGCGTCCAACAGCCCCATCCGCATGCCGGGATCATCGAGGTAGCCCAGGTCCGACATCAGCCATTCCGCATACAGCGCCCATCCCTCGCCCTGTCCGGAGTTCCAGCAGGCCAGTCGTCGCCACCGATTCAAGGTGTCCCGGCGCAACGTCGTCTGCGCGATCTGCAGGTGATGGCCGGGCACGCCTTCGTGGTAGACGGTCGTCAACTCGCGCCACGTGGTGAACGTGCTGACTCCGGCGGGCACCGACCACCACATGCGTCCCGGTCGGGAGAAGTCCTCGCTCGGTCCGGTGTAGTAGATGACCCCGGTCTGACTCGGCGCGATGAGGCACTCGATGTGGCGAATCGGCTCGGGAATGTCGAAGTGGTCGGCCATCGCCGTGATCGCCGCGTCAGCGGTCGACTGCATCCACTGCTTCAACGCGTCCTTGTCTTTCAACTGATACTTCTCGTCCGCGTCCAGCGCCACGATGGCCTCGCCGATGCTGGCCCCAGGCTGGATCTCTTCGGCGACCTCCCGCATCAACGCGGTGATCCGAGCCAGTTCCTGCTGACCCCAGCGGTAGGTCTCGGCGAGGTCGACCTCGGTCCCCAGGAACGCACGGGAGAGCAGCCGATAGCGTTCGATGCCGGCGGCGTCGCTGCGCGGAGCCAGCTCGAGCAGCTCGTCGGTCACCACCTCGGCAAGCCACCCGAAGGCCGCGTTGGCCTGCGTGGCTGCGGACTCCAGCGGCTCGCTCAGCTCCGGCGGGACCGTCGTGGCGTCAGTGATCAGGGCAGAGAAGGTGCTGGACGTGGCGGCGGACTGGGCGCGACACTGCTCGGCCACGCTGACGATCTGACGACGCGGCTCCACGGCGCCGTGGTTGGCGCTGTCGCGCAACGCCTCCGCATAGCCCCGCAGAGCCTCGGGAACCGCGCGGAGCCGAGCCAGAATCCACCGCCAATGCTCCGGCGTGTCTGTGGCCATCAGGTCGAACACGTCACGAACGGACTGCACCGGGCAGTCCAGAACGTTGAGTGGGGTGGGGTCGAGCCCTTCGATGACCCGCTGGTGCATCAGCGCGAGGACGCTCAGCTCCTCACGCAAGGCTGCTGCCGTGACGGCATCGACCGAGTCCTGGGTCTCGACGTCTGCGGTTGCTTCCTCGAGAAGAGCCAGCGTGTGCAAAGCCAGGTCCAGGTCGCGTTTCCTGCCCTGCGGGCTGAAGTCGTCCAGGCGATCTTCGTGTCCGGCGACCCCCAGATACGTCGCGAGCACGGGGCTCAGCATCATCTTCGCCGTCAGGTAGTCCTCAGCGATGGTGTCGATGACGCTGGGGGCACGAACGCCGGACGTGCTGGGTTGTGGTTGGCTCACCGACGCACGGTACTACCTTGGACCGGTGGCTCTTGCGAACGAACCTCAGGCCCGAGTGCAATCCGTCAACGTCGGTGCGGCGGCGCCACTGGGGGAGCCGCTGCCTACCCAACTGTCCGGGATCGACAAGCGACCGGTGGAGCGCATCAGCGTCCGCGATCCCGGCCCGATGATGACCGGTCTGGGCAGTGGCGTCATCGGCGACGTGATTGTGGAGCGCGACGAGCACGGCGGGGAGCGCCAGGCGATATATCTGGTGGCGGTCGAGGAGCTACACCACTGGGCAGGTGAGCTGGGGCGCAACCTGGCGTGCGGGACCTTCGGGGAGAACATCACCACGGTGGGGATGGACGTGGACGCCCTGGTCATCGGCTCGACCCTTCGGGTGGGTCCAGATGTCGTGCTCGAGGTATGCGGTCCCCGAACTCCGTGCGCCACCTTCGCGGCGCATATGGGCGAACGGGGGTGGGTGAAGCGGTTTGCCGAGCGGGGCCGGCCCGGGGCGTACTGCGCCGTGCGCTCTTCTGGCGTTGTGCGCGCGGGTGAGCCGATCGTGCTGGCCTCAGCGCCGAATCATGGCGTGGATATCAGGACCCTTTTCCGGGCGAAATGGGGCGACCCGCAAGCCTGCCGTCGGGTCCTCGACGCCGGGTGTCTGCCGCCACGCGATCATGAACACCTCGCCGCTCGCCTCCAACGGATGGGGCCCCGCAGTTCGTAATGGGCCCCGCGGCTCGTCATAGATCAGCGGGGCAGGACCGAGCCAGCCCAGGCGCCGGGTCCGGGCGCCAGGCGGGGCCGAGCCGCCCGGCCGCGTGAGTTCCACAGCGATCGTCGTTGGTGTTCGTGCGGACTACGTCCGGGAGCGGCGGCGTCCAGCAGACCCAGAACTGCGATCACGACGGCCACCTCGACGTCGCTGGGGTGGCCCGCGATGCGCACGACAGGCTGGCCCGATCCAGAGCCGGAGTCCGACGGCGGGGTGTTCATAGCGGGATGTTCCCGTGCTTCTTCGGTGCTCGGTTGGCCCGTTTGGTTCGCAGCGTTCGTAGCGCTTTGATGATCTGGACGCGGGTGTGCGCCGGGACGATCACGGCGTCGACGAAGCCACGCTCGGCCGCGATGTAGGGATTGGCCAGGGTGTCTTCGTATTCTTGGATCCGGGCGGCCCGTTCGGCGTCGACGTCCCCGCCTTCGGCGGCAACCTGGGCCAGCTGCTTGCGGTAGAGGATGTTCGCCGCGCCTTGGGCACCCATCACCGCGATCTGCGCCGAGGGCCAGGCGAAGTTCACGTCCGCTCCCAGGTGCTTGGATCCCATGACGTCGTAGGCCCCCCCGTAGGCCTTGCGCGTGATGACCGTCACCAACGGGACGGTGGCCTCGGCGTAGGCGTAGAGCAGTTTGGCACCCCGGCGGATGATGCCACCCCATTCCTGATCCGTGCCCGGCAGGAATCCGGGCACATCGACGAAGGTCAGGATCGGGACGTTGAAGGCGTCACAGGTCCGCACGAACCGTGCGGCCTTTTCCGAGGCGTCGATGTCCAGCGTGCCGGCGAACTGCAGGGGCTGGTTGGCCACGATGCCCACCGAGCGTCCCTCGACCCGACCGAAGCCGACGATGATGTTGGGTGCGAACAGCTCTTGCACCTGCAGGAACTCACCGTCGTCCAGCACGTGCTCCAGCACGGTCGTCATGTCGTAGGGCATGTTGGCCGAGTCCGGGATCAACGTGTCCAGCTCTTCGTCCTCCGCGGTGACCGACATCTGCATGTCGACGTCGAAGGCAGGCGGGTCCTCCAGGTTGTTCTGTGGCAAGAACGCCAACAAATCCTGGACGTAGGCGATCGCGTCTGCTTCGTCGGTGGCGGCATAGTGGGCTACCCCGGAACGCGAATTGTGGGTGTGCGCCCCGCCCAGTTCCTCAAAGCTGACGTCTTCGCCGGTGACGGTCTTGATGACGTCCGGGCCGGTGATGAACATGTGGGAGGTCTTCTCCACCATCACGATGAAGTCGGTGATCGCCGGTGAATAGACGGCACCGCCGGCACACGGGCCGAGCACCAAGGAGATCTGCGGGATCACTCCGGAAGCGTGCACGTTGCGCCGAAAGATCTCGGCGTACAAGCCCAGGGCCGCCACGCCTTCCTGGATCCGCGCACCACCGGAGTCGTTGATCCCGATGACCGGGCAGCCCACTTTCATCGCCAGGTCCATGACCTTGACGATCTTCTCTCCGAAAACCTCACCCAGGGAGCCGCCGAACACCGTGAAGTCCTGCGCGAAGACCGCCACCGGGCGCCCATCGACCGTGCCGTAGCCGGTGACCACCCCGTCGCCGTAGGGGCGAAAGTTCTCCTGACCGAAGTTCGTGGATCGGTGCCGGGCCAACTCGTCCAGCTCGGTGAACGACCCGTCGTCGAGCAGCTGGTCGATCCGCTCCCGGGCTGTCTGCTTGCCCCGGCTGTGTTGCTTTTCCACCGCTCGTTCCGACCCCGCGTGCACCGCCTCGTCGATCCGTCGCTGATGGTCCTGCAGTCGCCCAGCGGTGGTACGCATATCGGGATTGACCTCGAGGCTGGAGTCGTCCATCCGGATAACCTAGCCTTGCTCGGGTGGTCAGTCACCGTTGGGCGCGCCCGGAGTGGCATCGCACCATCGATTCGACGAACCTGGCGGTGGTGGCCGATCCGCGGCCCGGGAGAGTGGTCGTCGCCGATCACCAGAGCGCCGGACAGGGCCGCCGGGGGCGGGTGTGGATGGCCCCGCCGGGGACATCGCTGGCAGTCAGTGTCGCGGTGCGGGCGCCGTCGGCTGAGCTGATCGGCTGGGTTCCGTTGCTCACCGGCGTAGCGGTCCAGCGAGCGCTGGCCGAGCAGGCCGTCCCCCTCACGACCCAGCTCAAGTGGCCCAACGACGTGCTGGTGGCACCCGGGGGCTCCGGGCGTGCAGGCAAGGTATGCGGGGTGCTGGCATCAGCTCAGCACGGGATGGTCGTGATCGGCGCAGGCCTCAATATCGACCAGGGTGACGACGAACTGCCGGTGGCCAGCGCCACGTCGTGGAGACTGGCGCGCGGCGGATCGCCATTGCCGACGCAGGTGCGGCAGACCTGGTTGAACAGCTATCTGGCCCACTTGGCCGCCTTACTGGACACCTTGAGCGAAGACTCGCACGCGGTCCGATCGGCCTACATCGCCCTGTGCAGCACCATCGGTGAGGACGTGGTCATCGATCTTCCGGTGGGGCGGGCGCATGGGCGGGCCAGCGACATCGACCCGCACGGGGGGCTCGTGCTGCAGCGGGGGAGTCGCCGTAGCGTCCACCACGCCGGTGATGTGGTGCATCTGCTGCCTGGAGCGGGATCGGGTTAGCGTGACCGGGTGAGCGTGCCCAGCGGAGTGCCCCGACCCGAGCGCCGCTATCTGCAGGTGACCCGTCTCGGAGAGGGGGATCACATCGTCGAGGTCGCGTTGAACCGACCCGAGGCGATGAACGCGATATCGACGGCCTTCGCCGCCGAGCTCGCCGGGGTAATGACTCAGGTGGCGGCAGACCCCACGGTGCGCGTGGTGCTGCTGACGAGCACGGCTGTCAAGGCCTTCTGTGTCGGCGCGGACCTGAAGGAGCGAGCGCAGATGAACGAAGCGGACCTGATGGCACATCGCGACATCAGCCGCGAGGGGTATCGCGGCGTGCTGCGGCTGCCGATGCCGGCGGTTGCCGCCATCGAAGGGTATGCGCTGGGCGGGGGACTGGAGCTGGCGCTGTCGTGCGACCTGATCGTAGCCGGGCAGGACAGCACGGTGGGCTTACCCGAGGTTTCGGTCGGTTTGATCCCCGGCGGTGGGGGCACGCAACTGCTGACCCGACGGGTGGGGTGGGCTCGCGCCGCGTCGATGGTCTTCACCGCCCAACGGTTCCAGGCCGAGGAGGCAGCCGCACTCGGGGTGATCGATGAAGTGGTCCCGGCCGGCACAGCCCGGGAGCGGGCGCTTACACTGGCGCAACAGATCGCGCACAACTCGCCCATCAGCGTGCGCAACGCCAAGTCGGCAATGCGCGCGGGATTTGATGTTGACCTAATGTCTGGGTTAGACATCGAAGATGTGCAATGGCGGGCCACGGCAAGAAGCCAAGACCGAGGTGAAGGTATTACCGCCTTCAACGAAAAACGGCCGCCCAAGTGGCATACTCCTGGCACAGAAAGGGACTAGAGTCTTCTTATGATGCGTGTGTTACTAGCTGAAGACGACGCCACGATTTCCGACCCCTTATCTCGCGCGCTTCGGCGTGAAGGATATGCGGTGGACGTGGCAGAGGACGGGCGCGCCGCCTTGACGCTAGCCGAGGGAGAGGCGCCCGATCTCGTCGTTCTTGATATCGGTTTGCCCTACCTCGACGGGCTGGAAGTGTGTCGGCGGATGCGGCAAGAAGGATTGACCTGCCCGGTCCTGATCCTGACCGCCCGCGGCGACGAAGTGGACACCGTGGTCGGACTGGATGCCGGTGCGGACGACTACGTGACCAAGCCGTTCCGACTCGCGGAGTTGCTAGCTCGGGTCCGTGCGCTGCTGCGTCGAGGCAACGACAACCGTGACGTCGGGGACCGCCCGATCGCTGTGGACATCAAGGCCCGACGTGCCTTCTTCCGTGGCCAAGAGGTGTCACTGACCGCCAAGGAATTCGACCTGCTGCGGGTGTTGACCAGAGAAGAGGGCCGAGTCGTGCCTCGAGAGACCCTCATGCTGGAAGTCTGGGACAGTTGGTTCGGGTCGACAAAGACGCTAGATATGCACATTTCGGTTTTACGAAGGAAACTCGGCGACGACGCGAATAGCCCGCGTTACATCGTCACCGTGCGCGGCGTCGGATTCCGGTTTCAAAACGAGCCCGAGCTCTGATCACGGCCCTCCGTGCGCCAAGAACTGCGCCGCATTGCGGTCATCATTGGTTTGACGGGCGCCGGAATCGGCCTCGGTGTGACTCTCGTGACGGGAGCGCTGCTGCTTGGCCTGGCGCCCCCCGACGCATTCGACGGCGTCCCGATGTGGGTTGCTCCGCTGGCGGTGGTGCTCACGATCGCGCTCACCGTGGGCCTCACCATCCCGCTCGCGTTGATGCTGATCAATCGCATCGTCTCGACCCTGTCCCTGGCCTTGCGGGACCTGGCGCAGCGGGCGGACGACTTCGGGACCGGCTCGTTCGGTCACGACAAGTCCGAAAGCACCGCGGATAGTTTCGGCCATCCGGTGGGTGGGGATATCGGGGTCCACGAGATCGACACCTTGAGGCACATCATGGATCGATCGCAGAGCACGCTGGCTCGCACCCTGTCCTCCGAGCGTTCCTTCGCCGCGGATGCCTCGCACCAGCTCCGCACTCCCCTGGCGGCCATCCTGCTGCGCCTGGATGAGGTGGTGCATACCGACGATCTCTCGGTCGCTCAGCACGAAGCCGAGATTGCGATCGGGCAGACCGAGCGGTTGGCCTCGGTGGTCGATGACCTCTTGCACCGCACCCGGGCGGGGCACGCCGATGGCGGTCGGTCGGTGTCGTTGGACACCGTCCTTTCCGGGTTGGAACAGGAATGGACCCCGGCATTCCAGGCCCGTGGGCGACACATCGTGGTGCGCGCCGAGCGGGCGATGATCGTGCGCTCCAGCGCATCCTCGATCTCTCAGATCCTCAACACCCTGGTGGAGAACTCTCTGCAGCACGGCGACGGACTGGTGCAGATCTCGGCGGTTCGCAGTGGGCCCTCGGCGCTCGTGGAGGTCCGCGATGAGGGGCAGGGGATGGACGTCGCGTTGGCCAGGCGTATTTTCGACCGGGCAGTGACCAGTGGCGACGGCACCGGGATTGGCCTGTCCGTGGCCCGCGAGACCGCAGAGTCGTTCGGTGGTCGACTGGAGTTGGCCCAGGCTCGTCCCGCCGTCTTCGCGCTCTACGTCTCGATGGCGCCGGCACCCTGACCCTGAGCCTGTCTCGCCCCGCTCACCGGCTCACCGGATCGGCGGCTCGGTGGCCAGTTCCGCCGTGAAGACGTAGGTCCGATAGGCCCAAAACCGGAACAAGGTGCCCAGGACCAAGCCGACTCCATTGGCGCTGATGTTGTCGGCCAGCTGGCTGTCCAGACCCAGCACATAGCGGGAGAATCCGAGACAGAGCACAGCGATCGCCAGGCCGACGATGTTGAAGAACACGAACAGGATGAACTCGTGCGTCCGGGCGGTGCGGCGACGGTCCCGGAAGGTCCAGTACCGGTTTCCCAGCCAGGCGAAGACGGTGGAGAACGCAGTGGCCGCGATCTTCGCTCGCAACGGCATGTCCTGCATCGGGCCTGCTGCCGCGGCTCCTGGTATCCCGAAGACGAAGTAGTTGTACAGCGCGGTGTCCAGGCAGAAGGCGGCCAGGCCCACGACCCCGAACTTCGCCACCTCGCGGGCCAACACCTCGTACCAGTGCAGCAGCCACGTGCGGGCTGATGCGGCGGTCACGTTCACCGGCGCAGCATACGTGGGCGCGGCAGTAGGCTGAGCGCCGTGGATGACCAAGGCGACGCCAGAACGACCCTGCGCCGACCCGAAGGGGGCTTTCCGGTCGTCGGCATCATCGGTGGCGGACAACTGGCCAGGATGTGTCAGCCGCCCGCGGTGGCCCTGAACGTGACCCTGTCGGTGCTGTCCGAGTCGGACACGGCCTCCGCGGCCCTGGTCGTGCCCCATGCTCCGGTCGGGGCCTGTACGGATCTGGACGCCGTGCTGGCGTTCGCCCAGCACTGCGATGTCGTCACCTTTGATCACGAACAGGTGCCGCAACCGGTGTTACGCGCCCTACAGGGGGCCGGTGTGCCTCTGCACCCTGACCCGAGCGCCTTGGTCTACGCCCAGGACAAGATCGCCATGCGCCGGCGCTTGACCGAGATGGGCGTGCCGTGTCCGAGATGGGCCGTCGCGCGGGTTGCGGCCGACGTCGACGCTTTCGCCGCAGAGGTCGGCTGGCCGCTCGTGGCCAAGACCCCGCGGGGTGGCTACGACGGCAAGGGCGTCCGGGTCCTCACCTCGGCAGCCGAACTCACCGACTGGCTGGACAGGGTCGGTGAGGACGAGATGTCACCGATGGCTGAGGGCGTCCTGCTCGAGGAGGCCGTGACGTTCTCCCGGGAGATCGCCGTCGTGGTCGCGCGCAGTCCCAGTGGGCAGGCGGCCAGCTGGCCGGTGGTGGAGACGGTGCAGCACGGGGGCATCTGCACCGAGGTGCTCGCGCCCGCGCCCGACCTACCGGAGTCCGTGGCGGTGGCGGCCACCGAGGCTGCGCTGCGCATCGCCGGTGAGTTGGCGGTGACCGGGGTGATGGCGGTCGAGATGTTCGAGCTGACCGATCCCCAGGCCGGCCCAGGATTCGTCGTCAACGAGCTGGCGATGCGACCGCACAACAGTGGCCACTGGAGCATCGACGGCTCGGTCACCAGCCAGTTCGAGCAACACCTCCGGGCCGTGCTCGACCTGCCGTTGGGCGAGACGCGGTCGCGGCAACCGTGGACCGTGATGTCCAACGTGTTGGGCGGCGAGACCCCCGAGCTGTACTCGACGTATCGCCACCTCATGGCTCGAGACCCCGGCCTGCGGGTGCACCTCTACGGCAAGAGTGTGCGACCTGGGCGCAAGATCGGTCACGTCTGCACCTACGGCGACGACCTCGCCGACCTGCGCTCACGGGGACGACACGCTGCGGACTTCCTGCAGGGGGTCATCGATGAATGACGCCGACGTCGCGGCGGGCACCGAGGCATCGATGTCGGAACCCCTGGTCGGCGTCGTGATGGGCAGCGACAGTGACTGGCCGGTGATGGAGCAGGCGGTGAGCGTGCTGGCGGAGCTCGGGATCACCTGCGCCCCCGACGTCATCTCGGCCCACCGTATGCCGCAGGAGATGATCCAGTACGGCAGCACGGCGGCCCAGCGAGGGCTGCGCGTGGTGATCGCGGGCGCGGGTGGGGCGGCGCATCTGCCGGGCATGCTCGCCTCGGTGACCACGTTGCCGGTGATCGGGGTGCCCGTGCCACTGAGGTATCTGGACGGGATGGACTCGCTGCTCTCGATCGTGCAGATGCCGGCCGGCATACCGGTGGCCACCGTGTCGATCGGCGGTGCGCGCAACGCCGGTCTGCTGGCCGCGCGCATCTTGGGCAGTGCCGGGGACGAGCGCGGCGCCGCGATCAGCGATCGGCTCCAGGCCTTCGCCGCCGACTTGCGTGATCAGGCCCACGCCAAGGGGGCTCGGGTCCGCGGCCGTACAGTGGAGCAGTGAGCCACTTCGACCTGTTCGCCCTGTCCGAGGACCACGAAGCCCTCCGGGAGGCGGTCCGCGACGTCTGTGAAGACAAAGTTGCCCCGTTCGCCGCGGCCGTGGACGAGGACTCACGCTTCCCCCGGGAGGCCTACGAGGCCCTGCGTGCCACCGACTTCCACGCCCCGCACATCAGCGAGGACTACGACGGGGTAGGCGCGGACGCCCTCGCCACCTGCATCGTGATCGAGGAGGTGGCTCGGGTGTGTGCCAGTTCCTCCCTCATCCCGGCGGTCAACAAGCTGGGGACCATGCCGCTGATCTTGGCCGCCTCCGAAGAGCTGAAAGCGCGCTACCTGCCGCACGTGGCCAGCGGTGAGGCGATGTTCTCCTACGGGTTGTCCGAAGCCGCCGCGGGCAGCGACACCAGCGCCATGCGCTGCACGGCGATCGAGCAGTCCGACGGGACCTATCTGCTGAACGGGCAGAAGTCGTGGATCACCAATGCGGGGGAGTCGACTTACTACACGGTGATGGCGGTGACTGATCCCGACGGACCGCGGGGTCGCAACATCAGCGCGTTCGTGGTGCACGCCGACGATGAGGGCTTCGAGTTGGGCGCGCCGGAGAAGAAGCTGGGCATCAAGGGCTCACCGACCCGGGAGTTGCTCTTCACCGACTGCCGCATCCCCGCAGACCGTCTGGTCGGCGGCCTGGGCGAAGGCCTGAAGATCGCCTTGAAGACCCTGGACCACACCAGGGTCACGATCGGTGCCCAAGCCGTCGGCATCGCCGCCGGGGCGTTGGAGCACGCGACGGCATACGTCAAGGAGCGCCACCAGTTCGGTCAGCCGGTTGCCCAGTTCCAAGGCGTGCAGTTCATGTTGGCCGACATGGGCATGAAGCTTGAAGCCGCCCGTCAGCTGGTCTACGTGGCGGCCTCGAAATCCGAGCGCGACGACGCCGATCTGTCGTTCTTCGGTGCGGCCGCGAAGTGTTACGCCTCGGACGCGGCGATGGAGATCACCACGGATGCGGTGCAGCTGCTCGGTGGGGCCGGATACACCAAGGACTTCCCGTTGGAGCGGATGATGCGCGACGCCAAGATCACCCAGATCTACGAGGGCACCAACCAGATCCAGCGGGTGGTCATGGCTCGGCAGATGCTCAGATAGGTCCGGATCCGCTGAGCGGTCAGGGCTCGACCGTCAGCGGGGCATCGGTCCGCAGCGCCTCGAACAGTTCCGCCGCGCCGGACTCATCCCACAGCACGGAGCTGCCAGCGGCAGTGGGGTAGTCGGCATCGGCGATCGGAACGGTGATGGAGCGCCCGGAGCCGCTGGAAATTGACTGCATGGCCAAAGCAACCTTGCCCATCTCCCACATCGAGGTGTCCTCACCCTTGCGCAACGATGAGCCGGTTGCGGTGCCCGCGTCGTGCAGCTCCCACGGCACGAGCAGAGTGGAGGGGCGGGTCATCTTGTCCACCATGGCACTGAGGAACTCGCGCTGGCGTTCGACGCGACCCAGATCCCCCCGGGGATCGGAATACCGCATACGGACGTAGTTCAGTGCGTCTTTGCCTTCGAGTTCCTGGCACCCCGCGGGCAGGTCCAGGTCGCTGCGCTCCTCGACGACCGCATCCGGCAGACACATCTGCACTCCGCCGACTGCGGCCACGACATCCACGAACCCGTCGAAGCCCACCTCCAGGTAACCATCGATCCGAAGGTCGGTGGCCTGCTCCACCGTGTTGACCAACAGCGGCGCACCGCCGATGGAGTAGGACGCGTTGATCTTGTTCCTGCCCGAACCGGGGATATCCACGTAGGAGTCGCGGGGGAGGGAGAGCAGCGTGGGGTCCCCGGAGTCGGGTAGGTGAAGAAGCATGATGGTGTCCGCCCGGGAGCCCTCGGTATGCCCCGTCTTGAGCTCGTTGCGCTGCTCACGGGTCAGGTCGGCCCGGCTGTCGGTGCCAACCAGGAGCACGTTGCTCCCGGCTGCGGCGCTGGGTCTGTCATCCCCAGGCACGGTGGCGTCGACGTCCCCGATGGCCGTCCAACTGGCGGTAACGGCCCAGATCATGGCCACGACGTACGTCAGGACCAGCACCATGAGGATCACCAGCACACGGCGCATGCCGTAGTGCGGTCGGCGTCCGCGCGGTCCGCGCGAGCGGGGAGGCGGTTGATCCTGCCCCTGCTCAGGCTCGTCCTGGGAGTACTGCCCATCGTCGTAGTACTGCCCATCGTCGTCCTCCCGGGGTCCATCCCAACTCTCACGCTCGTCCTGGCGCCAGGTGTCCTGCTGCCAGTCGTCCTGTTGCCAACGATCCTGTTGCCACTCGTCGTGCTGCTGGGCCTGCGGGCGATGGACGCGTGGGGTGCGCGGCATCGGTCGGGTCCAGTCGTCCTCCGGTCGGCGTGGCATCAGACCAGGGTAAGTGAGAAGCCTGCCGAAGCGGGTTAACCTGCCCCAATGCCGTTCTCCGAAAACTCGATTGAGCCTCTGCGCGGCTGGCCGGGGGTCTCGGTCGTGATGCCGGTGCGCAACGAGGCCCAGCATCTCGCCGAGTCCCTCGGGTCGGTGCTGGCTCAGGACTACCCAGGGGCTCTGGAGATCGTGCTTGCCGTGGGCGCCAGCTCGGACGACACCGGCGCGGTGGCCCAGCACCTCGCCACCACCGACCCGCGGGTGATGGTGGTGGACAATCCTGGCGGCCGGACGCAGAACGCCCTGAACTGCGCCATCGCGGCCAGCAGCCATCCCGTCGTGGCTCGAGTCGATGCGCACGGGGCACTTCCGCCGGACTATCTGCGCCGCGCAGTGCAGATCCTGCGCGAGACCGGGGCGGCCAACGTGGGAGGCCGGGCCGTGCCGGAGGGGGTTGACGCCACACAACGGGCCATCGCGATCGGGATGGCCTCACCGCTGGGGATGGGCAGCGCCCGCTTTCGGGTCGGCGGCGAAGCCGGTCCGGCCGACACCGTCTTTCCCGGGGTCTTCGTGCGGGAGTGGATCGATCGCGTCGGCGGCTTCAGTGCCGAATACGACCGCGCCCAGGACTGGGAGATGAACCTGCGCATCCGGCAGGCCGGTGGGGTGGTCTGGTTCAGCCCGGACGTGTGTGTGACCTATCGGCCGCGCAGCTCGCTGTCTGCGCTCGCCGCCCAGTTCTTCGCCACGGGCCAATGGCGACGGCGATTGTCCCAGGAGCACGCCGAGGCGCTCAACGCGCGCTATCTGGCGCCGCCGACCATGCTCGTGCTGGTCGTGGGGGGAGCGGTCGCGGCCAGCGTGTGGCGACCACTCGGGCTCATTCCCCTGGGGTATGCCGTGGCCGTGGCCGGGGGTGGCGTGCTGATCTCTAGGGGGCACCCGTGGGCGGTGCGCGTGCGAGTGCCGGCCGTGCTGGCCACCATGCACCTCAGTTGGGGGGCAGGCTTCCTGCGTGGGCTGCCCAGCCGCTCAGCAGCCAGCGACGACGACGACGAGGCGTCAGCGGGTCACTGACGACGCGTCAGCGGGTCACTAGATCGCTGATCAGCGGTGGTTGCGTCACCTCGCGGACCTCGGCCTCAGTCACGCCAGGCGCGACCTCGCGCAGGACCAGACCATCGGTGGTGACGTCGATCACGGCCAGGTCGGTGATGATCCGCTGCACACAACCGAGCCCGGTGATGGGCAGCGAGCACTCCTGGACGATCTTGTAGGCGCCGTCGCGTGCGGTGTGTTCCATCAAGACGATGACCTTCTTGGCCCCGTGCACCAAGTCCATGGCTCCACCCATGCCCTTGACCATCTTGCCGGGGATCATCCAGTTGGCGATGTCGCCGGCAGCAGACACCTGCATGGCGCCAAGGATGGCCGCGTCCACCTTGCCGCCACGGATCATTCCGAAGCTCATCGCCGAGTCGAAGAAGGCTGCCCCCGTCCGGACGGTCACCGTCTCCTTTCCCGCGTTGATCAGATCAGGGTCCTCGCGGCCGGCCAGCGGATAGGCACCCACGCCGAGGATGCCGTTCTCTGACTGCAGCACCAGCTCGACGTCATCCGGGACGTAGTTGGGGACCAAGGTGGGCAGCCCGATGCCGAGGTTGACGTAGTCGCCGTCGCGCAGCTCATCGGCGGCCCGTGCGGCCATCTGCTCGCGGGTCAGCGCCATCTCAGACCTCCGGTTCTGCGTGACTGGCCACCGGGGCGACCCGGGTCGTGAGCTTCTCGATCCGTTTGTCCTGCGCCTGTGCCGGCGTCAACGGCAGGACCCGTTGGACGTAGATTCCCGGCAGGTGAATCTCGTCGGGCGCCAGGGCGCCCGGCTCCACGAGCTCCTCGACCTCGGCGACGGTGAACCGCCCGCTCATGGCGCACAACGGGTTGAAGTTTCGGGCGCTGGCTCGGAAGACGAGGTTGCCGTGCCGATCGCCTTTCCACGCGCGGACCAGACCCACGTCTGCGGCGATGGAGGTCTCCAAGACGTATTCCTGGGCACCGCGCTCACCCAGGTGGTCGAACGTGCGGGTGTCCTTCGCCGCGGAGGACACGATGACGTTGCCGCTGCCGTCGTAGCGCAGCGGCATGCCACCTTCAGAGACCTGTGAACCCACCCCGGTGGCGGTATAGAAGGCGGCTATTCCGGATCCGCCGGCCCGCAGCTTTTCGGCCAAGGTGCCTTGGGGAGTCAGCTCGACCTCCAACTCTCCGCTGAGGTACTGCCGCGCGAACTCCTTGTTCTCGCCCACGTAGGAGGCGATGATGCGCCGGATTCTCCCGGCGCCCAGGAGGAGCCCGAGGCCCCAGTCGTCCACCCCCGCGTTGTTGGAGACGATCTCCAGGTCGGTGGTTCCTCGCCGCAGGATTTCGGCGATCAGGACCGAGGGCACGCCGCACAGCCCGAAGCCACCGACCGCGAGGGTCATCCCGTCCTGGAGGGAGTCCAGCGCGGCGGAGGCATCGAGAACGACTTTGTCCATATCTGGTGATCGTAGTGCCCCACGTCAGGCGAAGCCCTCGACGCCCTCGCTGCGCATCCGATCATCGCTCAGCAGCGGTTGTGAGCCGCGCACCAGCACGGCAGATCCAAGGCCGGACCAACAGTTGAGGAACTGGCGCACACACTGCGCGGGATCTGTGCTGGTGATGAGCAGCCTGCGGCGTGGCGCCAGGGCCGGCGACCCGGGCCTGGACCCGGGAACCACATCGCGGTATGCCGTTCGCTCCCCGGCAACCACCATGGCGATCTCACTCGGCTCGGGCTCGTCCCACGGCGTGAAGGAGTCCCCGAACGAGGCGATTTCGCGGGCTTCGTCCATGATGCCGGTGCGCAGGTCGGGTCCGAAGCTGCGGGACAGCGCGGGCAACGACACCGCAATCACTTCGTCGGCGTCCCGTGCCGCAGCCGTGTCCGGCTCCGTGGTGATCATGACGTCGGCTCCCTCGGAGGCGTCCAGGGTCAGGGTCGCGCCCACCGACCAGATGGCCAGCGACCAATAGGCCAACCGCCAGTGCGGCGCGGGCACGTCCAGCAGCACCACGGTGCCCGGTTCGCAGTCCAGACCCTCCTGCAGCGCGTTCGCCGCCTTGGCCACCCAGGTGCCGAGAACCTTGCGGGACAGTTCGATGCGCTCCCCGTAGCTGTCCCCAGGGGTGTCTTCGTAAAAGGTCAGTGCCGGCCGCGTGGGGTCGTCGTCAATGAGCCGAGACAACACATCGGCGGGAGCAAACACGGGGCAACCTTATCGAGGCTCGGGCCGTAGGTCTGCGCTTGGCCGTCCTCATGTCAGGCTGGGCAGATGCCGGGCCCTCCTTATGCGCCGGGTCGACGACGGATCTGGCGGCCGGGACGGCCGGTCGACCTCGCCGCGACCTGGGGAACGCTGCGCCGTGGCGGGGCCGACCCGACGTGGCGCGTTCGCCACGGGTGGGTCTTTCGCGGGATGAACACCCCGGGTGGTGCGGTGACCCTGGCGGTGAGTGTGCGGGCCGGCGACGACGAGGTGTTGGCGCAGGCCTGGGGGTCTGCCGGGGCGGTCGACTGGGTATTGGAGGCGTTGCCGACCATGCTCGGCAGTGAGGATGACCAGGATGGATTCGAGGTGCGCCATGACGTCCTGCGGCGCACCTGGCGCAGCCGCAGCGGATGGCGGGTGCCCAAGACCGGACTGGTCATGGAGGCGTTGATCCCGGCGATCATCGAGCAGAAAGTGACCGGGCAGGAGGCCTTCGCCGGGCAGCGACTGCTCGTCCGGCGGTTCGGTTCGCCGGCCCCGGGCCCGGGTGCGTCGATGGACCTATGGGTGCCTCCGACACCGCAGCAGATCGTGGCCATCGCCTCGTGGCAGTGGCTCCACATGGGGATCAGCCCGCAACGCTCCGACACCGTGATCCGCGCGGCACGGACGGCCGACCGCCTCGAAGAGGTCGCCCTTAGCGACCCGGAGCACGCCGGGGCGCGACTGCGCGCGGTGCCGGGGGTGGGGTTGTGGACCGCAGCCGAAACGGCGCAACGCGCGTTGGGGCACGCCGATGCGGTGAGCTTCGGGGACTATCACGTGGCCAAGAACATCGGGTGGGCATTGACCGGTGAAGAGGTGGACGACGCGGGCCTGGCCGACCTGCTGGCCCCCTACCGCCCGCATCGATATCGAGTTCAGCGGTTGGTCGAGCTCGCCGGTCTCAGTCGGCCGCGCAAAGGCCCGAGGATGGCTCCACGCGTCCATCTGCCGCGGCGCTGATCGGTCGCACGCAGTAGTGCGCGAGGTGCTCGCTGTGCAGCGCCACTTCGACTCGAGCCACGATGCGTCCGCGCAGATAGGCGTCGGCGATCCGGACCTCGATCACACCATCGCCGATGAGCACGGAATCGGGCTCGGTCAGCGGGTCGTCCGTGACGAGGGCGACGTCGACTGCTCGTTGGGCCCGCACGTCCAGGGGCTCCGGGCCACTGGAGGCCACGCCCACCTGATCGGCGACCGAGGTGCCTGGTGGCGCGGCGAGACTGCTCCGGACCGCCTCCACCGTGCCGAGGGCGAACCAGTCCGCGGTGCCCGTGCGGACCATCGATCCAGCTCCGGCGGCACGGGGATCGCCGATGAGGCTCAGCGGCAACCCGCGGACCAACGCCGCCGGTATGTGCGAGGTTTTCCCTTTGACCAGATCCGCGGCGGCCGCGATCTCGTCGGCGACGGCTCGCGCCGTGACCTGTAGGGGGCGACCGTCGACGTCGACGTGGGTGCCCCCGCGCAGGTCGTCCAAGACCTGCACCCCGCAGGCTCCAAGGGCAAAGTCCACTTGACCCTCGCGCCAGGGGCGGCCGGCCGTGTCGCTGATCACCACCGCGATCTGAGGCAGCGGGGAGGGTGCGTAGGCACGGAGCAGACCGGCATACACGCTGCGTGCCGCACCATCGGGATCGGTCGGCAGGACGAGGGAACCACCTAGCGGCCCGGTGTTCGACTGGTCCACGCCGGCACCCGCCAGCACCGGGCCGGCGTGTGCGGCGACGATTCGGGTCATTCCCCCCGGCGTGCGCCGCTCCGCCACGACCCGGGCAGTCTGGGAGAGCACGAGTGACTCCGGTGAAGCGTCCGTGGAACCCCCGCGGTGCTCCTCGTCGCCGAGCTGGACGCGCAAACCTTGCGCCTTGGACACGATCTTGCTCGAGACCACCACGACGTCACCGTCGCGCAGGTCCAGGCCCGCGCCATCCAGGGCAGCGCGTAGCAGCGCTGCAAGGTCATGGTGGGGCAAGACCTCCGGTATGCCGAGCAGCGGCACCACCCGGACCTCTGCATGCTCGGCTTGGGGCCCGTCGGCGGTGCTTGGGTCGCCTCGGGGCTCAGGCCCAGTCATCGGGCGACGTCCTGGGCGGAGGCGATGTCGTGGGCCAGCTCCATCGCCGACCCGGCGATGTCTGCGGCCTGTTCGACACTACGCATGTGCAGGTCTCGTGCCCTGACCCGTGCTCCCGGGTACGAGGCGTCCGCGTCGGCATCGTCGACGAGCCAGCCGTCCAAGAAGTCCGCATAGAGGCCGGCCACACCGGAAGCGGTGACCGGCACCCCCAGGGGCGCCAGGCAGGCGTCGGCGTGACCGCGCACCGGAGCCCCGGCGATGATGGGTGAGACTCCGACGACGGGTGCCCTGGTGCCTCGCAGCGCGTCCCGCACGCCGGGCACGCCGGCGATGATGCCGATCGACACCACCGGATTACTCGGCGGAAGCAGGACGATGTCGGCCTCGCGAATGGCCGGCAGCACTCCGGCGGCCGCAGTGGCGCGGGCCAGCCCGGCCACCACGAAACGACGGGCCGGAACGGCCGCACGCAACTGAACCCACCACTGTTGGAAGTGCACCGCACGTTCCGCGTCCGGCTCGGCCCCGGGGGTTTCGTCGGCGATCACGACGTGAGTCTCGATCGGTTCGTCGGTGGCCGGAAGCAGCGTGATACCGCGGTCAGGCAGGCCCCAGCGAGTGGCCAACCGGGCGGTGACCTCGCTCAGCGACGCCCCTTCGGACAGCCACAGGCTGCGGGCCAGGTGGGTGCCCATGTCGCGGTCACCCAGCCCGAACCAGGTCGGCTGCACGCCCAGCTCCCGTAGTTCGTGCTGGGCGAGGAAGGTCTCCTCGGCCCGGCCCCACCCCTGGTCCTCGTGCACCGCCCCGCCCAAGGTGTACAACAGCGTGTCCAGATCAGGGCACACCCGCAGGCCGTAGAGCGTGATGTCGTCGCCGGTGTTGCCGACCACGGTGATCTGGGCGCCGGTACCCGTGTCGGGGTCCCACCGGAGCCCGGTGCGGTCGAGGTGGTGACGCAGGCCGCGAATGAAGCGAGCCCCGCCGACGCCTCCGGCCAGAACGGTAATCTGCATGTCGCCATTGTCCGCGCTGTCAGCCGGTGGCCCTACGCAGCCCACGATGGTGGCGCCGCAGCGAACGCGGCTGCTGAGCGGTCTTTAGCAAATCATGGGCTGACCTTTAGCAGATCAAGGGTTGACGTGGGGGGATGACACGCGTGTAATTTAGAGTCGTCGGGCGGTCCTCACCGGGGGAGTGTGCGACAGTCCAAGTGCTGGCGAGGGTCGAGGAGGAGCCGTGCACGATTTTGATGTGTTGACGTTGCTGAGTGTGGAAGACGGGGGTGAGGAGGCCTCGTGGCAGGAGCGCGCATTGTGCGCGCAGACTGACCCCGAGGCGTTCTTTCCCGAGAAGGGTGGCTCAACCCGCGAGGCCAAGAAGGTCTGTGTCGGATGCGAGGTGAGCGCTGAGTGCCTGGAGTACGCACTCGCCCACGACGAGCGCTTCGGCATCTGGGGTGGTCTCTCCGAGCGTGAACGGCGCAAGCTGAAGAAACGGGCTGTCTGAGCACTCTCGCGCCGGGGAAGCCGATGACCGCACCGCCGCGCGATCGGGTGGTCGGCGCGGTCGCCGTGGTCGTGCTTCACGACTGCGACGAGGCCACGCTTCGCGGATTGTTGGATGCGTTGGTGCCGCAGGCGCAGTGGTGCCGTCACGTGTTCCTCCCCCGGGGAACGGCACAGCTCGCCGACCACCCGTTGCGGGTTCAGCACGGCGTGCAGTTCACCGAGGCGCCACCGGGTCCGGAACCGATGGCCAACCGGGTCGCCCCGTCTCTGGATGAGTCCGTGCCGTGGTTGTGGCTGCTCAACCCCGACAGTCGGCCTCACGCGGACGCGTTGCCCCAGATGATTGCCACCGTCCGCGGGTCGAGCAGGGTCGCCATCGTGGGCCCGAGCCGTCGAGTGCGGGACGAGCCCCGCGTCGTGATCACCGTCGGTCACCGAATCACACGGTGGGGGCGGACGTTGGATGACCTCGACGTCGGGGCGTGGGATCAGGGGCAGTTCGACGAACGATCCGACGTCATCGGCGTGCCCACAGACGGGATGTTGATCCGCAGCGACGTCCTGAAGCAGGCCGGCGGAGTGGACCCCGGCTTCGCCGAGGGTGTTGCCGGCCTGGACGTGTCCTGGCGGGCCCACCTGCTCGGGCATCGGGTGTTGGTCGCGCCCCAAGCCGTCGTCGAAGGACCCGCGCCGGATGGGGTGGGCGCGGGCACGTCCTCGCGCGATGGCGCGCTGCTGGCATTGGCCCGCTGCTCACTGTGGCGCCTGCCCGGGCGGTCGATCGCGATGCTAATGACCTCGCTGTGCTCCGTGATCCTGCTGCTCGCGCTGCGGCGCCCGCGTGCGGCAGCGCGAGCCTGGGGCGAGGCCAGTGCGGTGCTGTGGCCGATCAGGGCCTACGCCGCCCGCTGGCGGTTCCGAGGCAGATCGGTGGTGGCCGAAAGCGACCTGACCGGGCTGTTCGAGTCCGAGACGATGCGGCGACGAGCAGCACGATCCGCCCCGATCGATGGGCCCCATGAACCGGTGTCACGCCCAGCCGCAGGGGCCGAGCACGCGGGGCCACAGGGGCGGCGTGATGCGATCGAAGCAGGACCGGTCGATGAGGAGGCCCGTTCGCTGGAGGACGGTGCACAGGGTGGGACCCGGCGCTGGTGGAGCTGGCCGTTGGCCGCGGCGGTGGCGGTGATCGCGCTGACCACGCTCGCGCGGTGGCGCGGGCTCGGTCCCGGCCTAGCCCCGTCCGGTTGGGGAGTGCGGGGC
>JBASAZ010000297.1:0-12244 GCA_049650845.1 Ornithinimicrobium sp. | reverse complement strand
GGTGAGGGGGAAGTCTGGGTCGACTAACCAACCTGGGTCGGCCGACGGTGCACGGTCCCTCAGGTGCGCATCACGCACACCAGGTGAAAGCGGGAGCGCACCCACACGGGGCGGACGACACGTCGTGGTGCCCGGACCGTGAGCCGGCGTGGCCCGCCCCACGGAGGTGTGCGCCTCACGAGCAAGGCCGAAGCGAGCACCACGATCACGGCGGTCAGGACGGCCAGGCATGCCTGGGCCACCGTCCCGACGTGTTGTGGTTGCCCGGGCTGCGCGGCGTCGGGGCCAGTCGATGCAGTGGGGCCGCCATCCCACGCGTGACTCGCCGGGACCATGTGGGCCGCGGCAGTCGCTGTGACCGCGCCCTCGGCGGTCTCCGTATGGGACAGGCCGAAACCGTGCATCAGCACCAGCGATAGTGCCACCACCACCATCCAGGTTGGGTGGAGCCAAGCTCGACGAACGCCACGGTTGAAGGGCCGCTCACACCGCCACACCGTGTCCCACCTCGCCTTCTTGGTGCTCGATCAACCTGCCTTGCTACTACACATAGTAGGTGAAACCCAACGTAGGTGAAACGTGGGGAGAGTCAGCAGCGGCCCGCCCCCCTGCTGGGGAACGGGCCGCTGAGCGTCGGTTGGTCAGCCCACGCGGCCGTAGCTGGTCACGCCGGAGAACATCTTGCGCTTCTGGGTCGGAATTCCCGGCTTGCCGGAATCGTAGATCATGCCGTCGCCGGCGTAGATCGCGTTGTGCCATGCCGGTGCACCCCAGAACACCAGGTCACCGGGCCGCGGCTGGGAAACCGGGGTGGTGGCCTGACGCTGCTGTTCCGCAGTGCGCGGCAGGTTGATCCCGGCCTTGCCGAAGACGTAGGCGATGTAGCCCGAGCAGTCGAAACCGGTCGACGGGCTGGTGCCGCCCCAGGAGTACATGATCCCGGTGTACTGCTGGGCGTAGCCCAACACGCCGCTGGCGCTCGAGCCGGTGGAGCGCGAACTGCTGCGCGAGGCCGAGGACTGTGCGCGGTCTGAACCACCGGTGCTGGACAGGCCCATGTGGCGGGTGGTGCTGGACCCCACAATGCCGTTGGCGGTGAGGCCGTGCCGGGACTGATAGCGCTTCACCGCGGCGTGGGTCTTGGGCCCGAAGATCCCGTCGACGTTAGTCCCGACAACCCGCTGGACGCTCTTCACAGCGCTGCCACGGGCGCCCCACTTCAGGGTGCTGGACACCGAGTGGGTCGGCAGGGGGAGCGTGGCAAGGGCTGTTGCTGCAGGGGTCGTCGCGCTCGCGGCAGGGGTGCTCGCGGCAGTCGTGGAGGTGGCGGCCTGCGACCCGGTGGCCATGGAGACGATCAGTCCCACGCTGGCGGCGGTGACTGCGCTGGCGCGGATCAGTCGGGGGCTGGTGGGACGTCGCGGGGCACGGTGACGTGCGTGAGCGGTGTGGGACATAGGGTTTCCTTCTCCTGGCGCCTGCGGGGTCAGCTGTCGGGTTCGGGCTGGAGAGTGCCCGGTCACCGTGGATCACGTATCCCGTGGTGACTTCACCCCAAGGAGCGCGAACGCCCCAACACGAGTGGGTCCCCCGCTCCTGCCGGGCGGATGTGCAGTGGGCCCGTGATCGGTGGCAGGATTCGGCGGCCGCCACGGGGCTTCCCGATCAGGAAAGCGGTGTCAACATACCCCTAAGCGGTACCGAATGTCACGTTTCGATAACGGTCGGGGGTCAGCGCGCGTCTCGTCACACCCCTCAGGCGGTGCTGCTGCGGTCCTGCCGTGCATCACCGAGGATAGGCGAATGACCACGGCACTGCTGACCATGCTCGGTGTCTCGCTCCTGGCGGTGGCCTTACGCGACATCTTCCACACGCTGTGGCATCCCCGCGGCCTCGGCACGATCTCGAGGCGCACCTTCAGGGCGGTCTGGCGCGTCACGCGGGTCTGGAACCGGCGAGAGGGCCGCTCCACCGAGCTGGCCGGGCCGCTCGGTCTGCTGATGACCGTCCTGGTGTGGACCGCCCTGGTCGTGCTCGGATGGGCGCTGATCTACTGGCCCCGCATGCCCGGCGGCTTCTACTACGGCACATCTGTCTCCCCGGACCGTTCCGCCGACTTCCTGGCCGCGGTGTATCTCTCCCTCGTCGCGGTTGCCACCCTGGGATTCGGTGACATCGTGCCGTCCGACGACGTGCTCCGCCTGCTGCTGCCGGTCCAGGCGCTCGTCGGCTTCGTCCTGCTTACCGCCGCCATCTCCTGGATCCTGCAGGTCTATCCCGTGCTGGAGCGCCGCCGAAAGTTGGCTCGGCAGCTGAGCATGATGGCCGATACGGACACCCTCACCATCGTCCGCACCGGCCACAGGAGCGTCGCGTGCTCGCTGATCAATGGGGTGACCGACGGCATCACTGCGGCGGAGGTGGACCTCATGCAGTACGGCGAGAGCTACTTCTTCCGATCGGCTGAGCCCTCGCATTCTTTGCCCGCCGCGATGCCGTTCGTGATGCGGCTGGCTCAGGCGGCTGCGGCGGCCAAGGCCCCCGAGGTGCGGCACGCGGGCCGCATGCTCGACCTCGCCACCGACAGTTTGGCCATCACCCTGAACAACGGCTATCTGAACACCGACGGCGATACGGCCGAGGTGATCGAGGCCTTCGTCGTTGATCACCAACAGCCGGCGGGCGCTGCGCGGCGCCAACCTCACCGTTGATGCGGGGCGTCACGATCGGCCAGGATGGCCCGCAGGGTGGGCTCGAACGCGGCTGCCAAGGCGGCATACCCGTCGTCGTTGGGATGGAACACGTCGCTGGCGAGTCGGCCGCGCCACGACGAAGGCCCGGTGACCCGTAGGTCTTCCATCACGATCCGTCCCCTGGCGGAGGCGCGTTCGACGTGCGCATTGGCCCGGTCCGCAGCGCTCGGCGGCTGGGTCAACGTGGACACCACCGAGCCCCGCGGCACTCGATCGACGAGCTCGGCGTAGGCGTCGGGGAGGCGCTCGCGAAGGGCGCGACCACCGAAGAGGTCGTTCGAACCCACCATCACGGTGTAGGTGTCGTCGGCGCGCGCCTGCAGAGCCTCGAGCAGTGGCAGCTGCTGGTCCACGACGTCTCGGACCCGGGCACCGGTCGCCGAGAGGTTGATGATCACCGGCGCTGCCCCGTGCGCCGCCAGCCGCTTGCCCGTTTGTCCCACCCAGCCGGCGTCGTATGCCGAGGCTCCCACGCCCTGCGACAGGGAGTCACCGAGCACGAACCAGCGTGGACCCGGCCGATCCAGCACCGAGAGATTGTGCGCTTGCCAGGCGTCGGCATACGGCTCGACCTGGCTCCAGACTCGGGCCACACCGGGCAGGACGGCGCTCAAGGCCCGGACGGTGCGACCCGGTCCGCGACCGGTGCGGTTGTCGTAGGTGAAGTCGAGCGGCGCCACGGGGCAACTGTGTCAGCCGTCCGCGGGGGTCGTGCGACGGGGCCTGCGGGTCGCCGCTGATCAGCGGACACGGCGGATGCGGATGGGCCCACGCGCGGTCGATGGGTCGACCACCTGGCCGCCTTGGGTGATCTGCACCGTGTTCGCAGCCACGAGCCGGCGCGCGGCGCGACGGGCCGGCTCCATCAAGTCGCGCCAGCGCAGCTCACCGTGCTCGGACCCAGCCACTGCCCGGGCGGCGTCGGACGGGCAGATGCTCGCCTCTGGTGAGCGGGCGTCGAGCAGGTCCAGGATCGACGTCTCCAGCCGCCGGTCGATCTCGTCCACGCCGTGGCGGCGGCACCCCGAGGAGCAGTACTTCACCTGATCCCAGTCGCGCTCCCACTTCTTGCGCCACTGGATGCCTCGTCCGCAGGCGGCGCAGACCTTCTCGGCTGGTTGCGACGATGACGATGACGATGACGTCGAGCGGCCCACGGCACCGAGTGTGTCACCGGATCGCCGATGCCTGCCCGTTGAAATCTCCGCAGACCACGCGCCATCCGCCGTAGATTGTCGGCCCCTCGAGATCTACACTCATTCGGTGGTCCCCAACGACGAACGGGCCTCGACGAAAGGGCCTCGATGAGCGCTCAGATCGACATCGGCACACGAACCGACGTGGTGCGCGCGATCGCACAGGGATTGGCTCAGGAGCGGGGGCCGTTGCTGCCCATTTTGCATGCCGTGCAGCACGAGTTCGGGTACATCGACGCCGGTGACGTCCCGGTGATCGCCCACGTGTTGAACCTCTCCGTGGCCGAGGTGCATGGCGTCGTGTCCTTCTACAAGGACTTCCGCACCAAGCCCGCCCCCACGCACATCGTCGCGGTATGTCGAGCCGAGGCCTGCCAGTCCGTCGGCGGGCAGGCCGTGTTCGAGGCGGCGGAGCGCACCTTCGCAGGGCGTGAGGACGTGGAGGTCGAAGAGATCTTCTGCTTCGGCAACTGTGCGCTCGGCCCGACGGTCATGGTCGACGGACGTATCCATGGTCGGGTCACCACGAAGCGCCTCGACGTTGTGACGCAGGAGTGGTCATGAGCGACACCATCGTGTACGTCCCGTGTGACTCCAGCGCGGTGGGGGTGGGGGCCGATGAGGTCGCTGCGGCTTTGGCCACGCACCAGGGCATCACCGTCCGGCGCAACGGCTCGCGCGGCATGTTGTGGGCCGAGCCGCTCGTGGAGGTTCTCACCGATCGCGGCCGAGTCGGCTATCCCAACGTCACCGCCGACCAGCTACCGGCGCTCATCGAGGAGGGGATGCTGGCGGGAGCCGACGTCGGGGGCTGCCTCGGCGTGGTCGAGGAGCACGAATGGCTGGCCAGCCAACACCGCGTCTCCTTCGCCAGGGTGGGAGTGATCGAGCCGACCAACATCGCGGCATACACCGAGCACGGCGGATGGGTCGGGCTGAGCCGCGCACTGGGGATGCCGCCCGCCGACGTGGTCGAGGAGGTCGTCGAGTCGGGACTGCGCGGCCGGGGCGGGGCGGGCTTCCCCACCGGCATCAAGTGGCGCACTGTCCTCGGCGCCGAGTCCGATACCAAGTTCGTCTGCTGCAACCTCGATGAGGGCGACAGCGGCACCTTCGCCGACCGGATGCTGACCGAGGGCGACCCCTTCACTTTGATCGAGGGCATGGTCATCACCGCGCATGCGGTCGGCGCCTGCGAAGGGTTTGTCTACGTCCGGTCCGAATACCCCGATGCCATCGCGACGTTGAACCGGGCCATCGAGATCGCCTACGCCCACGGCTACCTCGGCGAGAATATCCAGGGCAGCGGGCTGACCTTCGACCTGCACGTGCGGGTCGGCGCCGGCGCCTACATCTGCGGTGAAGAAACCTCGATGCTGGACAGCCTCGAAGGCAAGCGCGGCGAGGTGCGGGCCAAGCCGCCCATCCCCGCCCTGACCGGGCTCTTCGGGAAGCCGACCGTCGTGAACAACCTGCTCAGCTTCGCGGCGGTCCCGATGATCCTTGCCGATGGCGGCGCGGCATACGCAGCGCTCGGGACCGGCCGGTCCCGGGGCACCCAGGTCTGCCAGCTGGCCGGCAACATCGCCCGGGGCGGCATCGTCGAGGTCGACTTCGGCATCAGCATCCGTGAGCTCATCGAGGACTACGGCGGTGGCACCCGCAGCGGACGCCCGATCCGCACCGCACAGCTCGGTGGCCCGCTGGGGGCCTACCTGCACCCCGACCAGTTCGACACCCCGATGGACTACGAGGCGCTCGCCGGCATCGACGCCATGGTTGGCCACGGCGGCATTGTGCTCTTCGACGATTCGGTCGACATGTCGGGCATGGCCCGGTTCGCGATGGAATTCTGTGCCGCCGAGAGCTGCGGCAAGTGCACACCCTGCCGGGTCGGCTCGGTGCGCGGCGTCGAGACGATCGACCGGATCCGCGCTGGTCAGGACCGCGACAAGAACCTCGTGCTGCTGCAGGACCTGTGCACCACGATGACCAAAGGATCGCTGTGCGCCATGGGTGGCCTCACCCCCATGCCGGTGCTCAGCGCGCTCAAGCACTTCCCGGAAGATTTCGACGCCTCTGAGCGGAGCACGACATGACCATGGAAAGAGACAGCACACTGCAGGTTGATCAACCTGCGGGCCCCATCGGTATGCCGACCGGCACCTCCGGCGCATCCCCCGGTGGCGCGCCGTACGCGCCGGAGATCGACTACGGCACGCCGCGGGTGGCCGGACCGGCCGATGCCACCGTCACCATCGATGGCATCGACATCCAGGTTCCGACCGGCACGTCGGTGATGCGCGCGGCCAAGCAGGCCGGCGTCGACATCCCGAAGTTGTGTGCCACTGACTCGCTGAAGGCGTTCGGTTCGTGCCGGTTGTGCCTGGTCGACGTGGAAGGTGGCCGGGGGACGCCGGCGTCGTGCACGACCCCGTGCGCCGACGGCATGGTCGTCAAGACCGACACCGAAGAGATCGCGGACCTGCGGCGCGGAGTCATGGAGCTGTATCTGTCGGATCACCCAGCCGACTGCGCGGGGTGTGCCCGCGGCAACTGCGAGATGCAGGAGCTGGCTCAGCGCACCGGGGTTGCCGAGGTGCGCTACGGCATACCGGGGAGCGGCGGAGAAACTCCGGCCCACCATCACGTGGACGGCGGCGCGGCCCTGGACGCCTCCAACCCGTACTTCGACTACGACCCGCAGGCCTGCATCGTCTGCTCCCGCTGCGTGCGGGCGTGCGCCGACACCCAAGGAACCTTTGCGCTGACCGTGGAGGGGCGTGGGTTCGACTCCCGGATAGCCCCTGGACCGACCGACTTCCTGGGCTCGGAGTGTGTGTCCTGTGGGGCCTGTGTGCAGGCCTGCCCGACCGACGCGCTCACCGAAAAGTCCGTGGTCTCCCTCGGGATGCCCACCCGGTTCGTCGACACCACCTGCGCCTACTGCGGGGTGGGGTGCAGCTTCCGCGCGGAGGTCCGTGATGAGGTCGGCGAAAAGTCCGCCGATGGCGAAGCCACCACCCGCACGACCGTGGTGCGAATGACCCCCAGCAAGGCTGGCGGGGCGAATGAGGGCCACTCCTGCGTCAAGGGTCGCTTCGCCTACGGCTACGCCAACCACGACGACCGTCAGCTGAACCCGATGGTCCGCGACAGCATCGACGACGAGTGGCGCGTGGTCAGCTGGGACGAGGCGATCGCGACGGTCGCCACTGGGTTCAAGGGGGTGCAGGAACGGCACGGGGTCGGTTCGATCGGGGCCATCTCGAGCTCCCGGTGCACCAACGAAGAGGTGTATGTCGTCCAGAAGATGGTGCGCACCGCCTTCGGCAACAACAACATCGACACCTGCGCTCGGGTCTGTCACTCTCCGACGGGCTACGGGCTGAACCAGACCTTTGGCACCTCCGCCGGCACCCAGGACTTCGCCTCGGTCGAAGACACCGACATGATCCTGCTGATCGGGGCCAACCCGACCGACGCCCACCCCGTCTTCGCCTCCCGGATGAAGCGCGTGCTGCGCCGGGGCGCGGGACTGATCGTGGCCGATCCACGGGCCATCGACCTGGTCCGCAGCCCGCACGTGCAGGCTCAGTTCCACCTGCCGCTGCTGCCCGGCAGCAACGTGGCCTTCATCAACGCGCTGGCGCACACCATCGTCACCGAGAATCTGCACGACAAGGCCTTCATCGAGCAGCGGTGTGAAGACGTCGAGAGCTACCTGGCCTTCATCGCCCGCGAGGAGAACAGCGCCGAGGTCACCGAGTCGGCGACCGGCATACCCGCTGAGCAGTTGCGCCAGGCGGCGCGAGCTTTTGCGAGCGCCCCGAACGGCTCGATCTACTACGGCTTGGGCGTCACCGAGCACAGCCAGGGCTCCACCATGGTGATGGGTATGGCGAACCTGGCGATGCTGACCGGCAACATCGGCCGGACGGGGGTCGGGGTCAACCCGCTGCGGGGGCAGAACAACGTGCAGGGCTCATGCGACATGGGCTCCTTCCCGCACGAACTACCGGGCTATCGACACATCGCGTTGGACTCGGTGCGCGATATCTACGAGTCGCTGTGGGGGGTCGACCTCGACCCGGAGCCGGGTCTGCGGATCCCCAACATGTTCGACGCCGCGCTCGGCGGCACCTTCAAGGGCGTGTTCGTGCACGGCGAGGACATCGCCCAGTCCGACCCGAACCTCAACCACGTCCGCGCGGCATTGGGCTCGATGGAGCTCGTGGTGGTGCAGGACCTGTTCCTGAACGAGACCGCGAAGTTCGCGCACGTCTTCCTGCCGGGCAGCAGCTTCCTGGAAAAGGATGGCACCTTCACCAACGCCGAACGCCGGATCAACAGAGTGCGACCGGTGATGCCGAGCGTGGTCGGCAAGGACGAATGGCAGATTATCTGCGACGTCACCACCGCCATGGGCTATCCGATGGACTACGACAACGCCGGTCAGATCATGGACGAGATCGCCTCGACCACACCGACGTTTGCCGGGGTGTCGTTTGCCCGACTGGATGCCGAGGGCTCGATGCAGTGGCCGGTCAACGACAAGGCGCCGAACGGCACGCCGACCATGCACGTGGACGAGTTCGTCCGGGGCAAGGGCCGGTTGATGCCGACGATCTTCGTCCCGACGACCGAGACGACGAACCGGCGCTACCCGCTGATCCTGACCACGGGACGCATCCTGAGCCAGTACAACGTCGGTGCGCAGACCCGGCGCACGCCTAACTCCACGTGGCACCCTGAGGACATCCTCGAGATCCACCCCGCCGACGCCGAGCCGCGCGGAATCCGCACCGGCGACCGGGTCGAGCTGTCCAGTCGGGTCGGGACCACCGCGTTGCACGCCCTGGTGTCCGAGCGGATGCAGCCAGGCGTCGTCTACACGACCTTCCACCACCCGGTGACCGGAGCCAACGTGGTGACCACCGAGAACTCGGACTGGGCCACCAACTGCCCGGAATACAAGGTCACCGCCGTGCAGGTAGGCGTGGCCAATGCCGGCGAGGCCCGGCGCGATGTCGAGGGCGCGCACGCCGGGGACAGCGTGGACATCGGGCAGACCGAGTCACACGGGCTGTTGCACGAGGTGGGTCGTCGATGAGCACGCCGCATGAATGACGTGCCGGCCGAGATCCGGTTGGGCCACGACATTGCGCGGCACCTCGAGCATCTGCCGCCGCAGGAGGCCGCCGAGCAGATCGCGACGCACCTACGCAAGTTCTGGGAGCCGCGGATGCGCGCGGCTTTGATCGCGCGCGTGCGGGACGGCGACGAGCGGGTGGACCCGCTGCTGGCCAGCGCAGTGCGGGACTTCCTGGCCGGAGACATCGACCGAGCCGAGGTCGCCGAGCCCTCCGGCGGCTAGGTCAGGACCCAGGGTGCGGCCTGCCGAGGCGCCGCAGGCTTGTGCGCCTGATCGCCCCGATAGCCTCAGCCCGTCGGACGCCGCCGCCGCCACCACCCCGGTGCACGCACCGCGGGGTCGTGGCCCGGACATTGGTCACCGCGCGGGACCGGGCTCATCACCTGGTCGACGTGCTGGCCGCATCCGGCCCAGGTGGTCTTGCCACAGGTGGTGCATCTCGCAGTGCGGCACATGGGTGGGTCTCCGTTCGGGGATGGTTCGGGTGGGGTGTCACTGGTCGAGGGTGAGTCCGGCAGACTCAGCGTCGGGGAACGCCGCGTCGATGTGGATCGGGTTCTTGCCTGCTCGTTGGATGAGGCTGGAGGCGACCGCAGCGCGGTAGCCCGAGCCGCAGTGCACCCATACCGGGCCTTCGGGGACCTCATCCATCCGGGTGATGACCTCGTGCAGCGGGATGTTGATGGCTCCGGCGATGTGTGACTGCTGAAATTCGTCCGTGCGTCGCACGTCGAGGATGGGTTCACTGTCGGGTCGCTTCGCCACGACGGTCTGCCAGTCGACTCGGGCATAGGTCGACGTGGGAGCGTGCGGGGCAATCTGGCTGGGCCCGGTGCCGATGGCAGCATCCGGTGAGTCGATGCCGATCCGTGACAGGTCGCGGATCGCCTGCTCCACCTGCTCCTTGGTGCCCGTCAGGGTGATCGGGTCGCCCCAGGGCAGGACCCACCCGAGGAAGGTCGTGAAGCTGGAGCCGTCGCCGTATTCGAAGCTGACGGCACCGGTGAGGTGGTTGTCGGCGAAGGCCACTCGCTCGCGCAGGTCGACGACCCAGTGCCCGCTGTCCAGGCGCCGCGCGAGCTCGCTGGCCTCCAGCGGCTGAGGCACGCTCAGGTCGACCGGAGCGGGGCCGTTCAGGTTGGCCGGGCCCATGTGCGCGTAGTAGCTCGGGTATGCCGTCAGGTTGGCGATCAGCTCGCGAACGAAGTGGTCTTCGTCGGTGTCGGTCAGGGCGTGGTTGCTGCCGCGTTGTTCACCAACGGTCGAGCTGTCGGCAGCGGTCGCCGGGCCGCTGGAGCAAAACGAGCCGAACCCGTGGGTGGGATAGAGCTCCGCGACGGGTTCGCTCTCATCGACCAGGCGTCGCGCCGAGGCGTACTGCGCGTGGGTCAGCTCTTCGGTCTTGGCGGGGTCGACCAGGTCGGTGCGACCGACGGAGCCGAACAACAGGCTGCCACCGGAGAAGACCGCCTGCTCCTCACCGTGGGTGACGACATACGACAGGTGGGTCTCGGTGTGCCCGGGGGTGGCCACGGCTCGCAGCACCAGCTCGCCCACGGTGCGCTCCTCGCCGTCGCTGATCGGTGTGCGTGCGTACTGCACCGGGTCCGCGGCGTTGACCAGATACGTCGCCCCGGTGAGCGTCGACAGTTCCAGTCCACCGGTGACGTAGTCGTTGTGGATATGGGTCTCGGCGATGTGGGTGATCGTCACCCCGGCCCGCGCCGCAGTGTCCTGCACCCGGTCGATGTCGCGCTGGGGGTCGATCACGACGGCGACCTGGTCGTCGTGCACCAGGTATGAGCGATCTCCCAGAGATGTGGTTTCGATGACGGTGACGTTCATTGCTGCTCCTTTGTATCGGGTGCCCTTGTCGGATGACACCAAATGTACGTACATTTGCTATCGTTCGCAACATCGCCCCGACGCGACTCACTCACCCGTCTCGAAAGGCCACGTATGACCACCAGCACGATCCATCCCGCCGAGCTCGCCGAACGCCGAGGTCAGGAGCACGAGCTCCTGGTCCTGGACGTCCGAACACCCGCTGAGTTTCAGACCGCGCACATCCAGGGTTCCTACAACGTTCCGCTGTCGACCCTGACCGAGCACCGCGATGAAGTTTCCGGGCACGTGGACCGTGATGTGGTCCTGGTGTGTCGTTCTGGTGCTCGCGCCCAGCAGGCCCACGCCACGCTCACGGCGGTTGTCCCGAGCAACCTGCACGTGCTGCACGGTGGAATCACGGCGTGGCAAGCCGCCGGGCATCGTGTCGTGCAGGGCGTCCCACGGTGGGACCTGGAGCGACAGGTCCGTCTGGTTGCCGGGTCGATCGTCCTGGGCAGTGTCCTGAGCAGCACGATCGTGCCTGGGGCCAAATGGGTCGCTGCAGGTATCGGCGGCGGGTTGACCTTCGCGGCGTTGAGCAACAGCTGCCTGATGGGCATGATGCTCTCGAAGCTCCCGTACAACCGCGCCGCCGACCCCGATCCTCGGCAGCTCATCGCCCAACTCGCGGGGCGGTGACGCCATGCTCGTTCTGACGCTTGTCTTCGCGGTGCTGGTGGGGGTCACCCTGGGGTTACTCGGCGGTGGGGGATCCATCCTCACCGTGCCGCTGCTGGTCTACGTGGCCGGCATGGAAACCAAAGAAGCCATCGCGACCTCACTACTGGTCGTCGGCGTGACCAGTGCCGTCGGAGCCATCTCGCACGCTCGGGCCGGGCGGGTCCAATGGCGCACCGGACTGGTCTTCGGCGCCGCGGGCATGGCCGGTGCCTATACCGGTGGCCGGGTCGCCGAGTTCATCCCCGGGCAGTGGTTGCTCATCGGTTTCGCGGTCATGATGGTCGCCACTGCCCTCGCGATGCTGCGAGGGCGCCGGGAGGTCGATCCGGCAGATGCGCCGACTCACCTACCTACCGCACGGGTCATCATCGACGGGCTGGTGGTCGGGCTGGTGACCGGTCTCGTCGGGGCTGGTGGCGGGTTCTTGGTCGTGCCGGCCCTGGCCCTGCTCGGTGGCCTGCCGATGCCGGTGGCCATCGGCACGTCCCTGGTCGTGATCGCGATGAAGTCGATGGCCGGACTGGCCGGCTACCTCGCCTCGGTGACCATCGACTGGCCGATGGCCGCGATG
>JBASAZ010000296.1:0-2955 GCA_049650845.1 Ornithinimicrobium sp. | reverse complement strand
TGGTTGACCAGCGCCTAACCCTCGCCCGGTCCGCCTCATGGCCTCGAGACCAGAACGGGCCCGGCGCGCAGTGGTGTTCACTGCGGGCCGGGCCCGTTCGGGTGTGGGTTGGGCGGCTGCTAGTAGGTTTCGCGGTCGAACGGTGCGGAGTCGGCGGTCGCACCCTCGGTGGGCTGAGCCGAAGCGTGCTCGGCCTTCGCCTTCGCCTTAGCCTGCTGAGCCTGCTGCTTCGCGCTCGGCGCCTTTTCCGCCTCCTGCTTCATGTTCTCGGACTCTTTGGCCATCGTCTCCAGGTAGCCCTCCCAGCGAGTCTGCATGGGCTTGATCAAGCCTCCACCGACACCGACGACGAGGATGCCACCCAGGGTGGCGAGCACGAAGATCAACACCGGAAGGGTGACCGTGGTCGCGATGTTGACCTGGTTCAGGGCAGCGATGACACCGAGGCCGATGATGAAGGCAGCAGCGATGTTGGCCAGGATGTTGCCGTAGGACAACCCACCCAGGGTGTTGCTGATCAGTTCACGCACCGCGGCGGCAATGGCGGCGGCCACGACCAGGATGATGATGGCCACGATGATCTTGGGCAGGAACGCGATGACGGAGCTGAGCAGATCGCTGATCGGGTTGGGTCCAAAGACCCCGAACGCGAACTGCAGCACGAACAGCATCAGCGTGTAGTACACCAACTTGCCGACGATCGACGAGGCGTCGTACTGGCTGTTGGACAGTGCCTTCTTGATGCCACCTCGCTCGACGGCGCGGTCGAAGCCGACCTTGTCCAAGACCTTGTCAATGGCCTTGGCCAACGCTTTCGCGATGAGCCAACCAACGAGCAGAATGATCAGGAACAGGACAAGCTTGGGCACGAACGTGACCACGGTAGCCAGTCCGTCGCTGAGGGCGTTTTCCATATGAACTTCCTTCATGATTCGTGTGGGATTGCTCCCAGGGTGCGCCACAAAGCGCAACGGTCGGCGTCACCTTACACTGTATACAGACCCGTTGCTGTCAATCAGCGGCGCCCCGACGATAAGGAGTGTGTCCGATGCCACCGACCGAAGGTGAAGCCGCCGTAGGGACACCACGAGCAACACTCTCCAGAGAGATCATCGTCAAAGCCGCCCTGCAGGCGATCGACGAGAGTGGTCCCGAGGGTTTGACGATGCGCGCCCTGGGACAACGGTTGGGGGTTCAGGCGATGTCGTTGTACGGATACGTCACCGGCCGCGAAGACCTGTTGGAGGCCGTGGTGTCACACCTGCTCGAAGGGCTGACCGAAAATCTGGATGGGCAGCTGTCGCAAAGTTGGCAGGGATACCTACAAGCGCTGGCCCACCAGGTCCGCGCCATCGTCGTGGAGCATCCGTCCGCGTTTCCCTTGGTGGCCACCCGCCACCCGGCCACGCCGTGGCTGCGTCCACCGCTGCGCAGCGTGGCCTTGGTGGAGGATCTCTTGGCCAACCTGTCGGCCAGCGGATTCAACGATGACCAACTCGTCGGGGCATACCGATCGTTCAGCAGTTTCCTTCTGGGACAGCTACTTCTGGAGGCGGCGACCCGCGGGGCCAACACGAGCCCGGTGGAGGAGCCGCTGGACGAAGGGGATGCCGACATCGCCAACCGGGACGACAACGTCGACCTATCCCAGGCGCCCCTGGTGACCCGCCTACGCCCGATGCTCAGTGAAGATCACAGTGCTGAAGAGTTTGAGATCGGCTTGGAAACCTTGTTGAACCGGCTGGAAATGGAGCTGTCGCAATAGCGGGACCGCGGGTCGCCCATTCCGGTTGGCACACCTGTGCTTACGTTGTAAACTCGGGCGTGAAGACGCGTCACGATCTCGTGAGGTACGTATGCAGAGACCGAAACATGAGGACGATCGCACCGATAGAGCGGTGTGCGGCCGACAACCGTGAGCGAGCCGCAGCGCGTCCATAAGAAGTCAGTCGGGTCGATGACGACCGGCCTCAGAGACACACCCACCGGGGATTGATGCCTGTTCCTCGGTGCCTAGCCCAGGGTGTGATCGCTGCCCCTGGGCGCGTAATGGAAACCCCCAATCAAGGAGATGATGTAGATGAGCACCAGCGCAGGATCAGAGAATCTCAATACCGGTGGTAAGCGTTCCGGTACCGCTAAGAATCGTGGGCGGGAGGTGGTGACCGAGGACCGCGCGACTGTGGTCGAGCGGGAGAAGGAGGAGCACGCAGGGATCAAGGTTGGTTCAGCGTTCTTCGGGTGGCTTACCGCGACGGGTATGGCGGTCTTGTTGACCGCGTTGCTCGCGGCGGCAGGAACCGCGGTCGGGGTGGCTACGGACACCAGCGTGGACCAGGCCACCAACACCGCGACCGCGGACCCGTCCACGGTGGGTGTGGTCGGCGCGATCGTGTTGGCGGTGGTGCTGTTCATCGCGTACTACTGCGGTGGGTATGTCGCGGGTCGGATGGCGCGCTTTGATGGGGCCAAGCAGGGTCTGGCGGTGTGGTTGTGGGCCGTGTTCATCGCGGTGGTCGTGGCCGTGCTCACGGTTGTGGCCGGCGACCAGTACAACGTGTTGTCTCAGCTGAACGCTTTCCCCCGGATCCCGGTCGCTGAGGGCGACCTGACCACTGCTGGCATCATCACGATCGCTGCTATCGCGCTCATCACGCTGTTGGCCGCCGTGCTGGGAGGCCTGGCTGGCATGCGCTTCCACCGCAAGGTCGACAAAACCGGCCTCGGCCGCTGACCGAAGCACCACCCGGGCGTGTGGTGGCACCGCTCACGCGAGCGCCGCCACACGCCCTGCTCGTCGGGGCAGGCCCTCAGGCCTGGTCGCTGTCGCGTAGTTCGCCAGGGTCGGCGTTGCCGCCGCACACGATGACCGAGATCCGCTCACCCTCAGCCGGCGTGTAGGCACCGCTGGTGAGGGCAGCCAGTGCGGTGGCCCCACCCGGTTCGGCCGCGATC
>JBASAZ010000295.1:0-15440 GCA_049650845.1 Ornithinimicrobium sp. | reverse complement strand
TCCCTGCACGACATCGCCGACCACGCCGCCCGGATCGGGGTGCGCGCCCCGGCCGTGATCGTCATCGGCGACGTCGTCCGGCTCAGTCCGGCCTGGGCCGCGACGACCGCCGGTGCGGTCACCGTGCCGAGCCGAGGGTGAGCGCGAGGCGGCCCCCGTTGGTGCTCCTGGCCCACGGCACGGCCAACCCGGTCGGACAGCAGGTGGTGTATGCCGTGGCACAGGCCACCGCGACCCGGCTCCCCGACGTCGACGTCGCCGTGGGTTTCGTCGACGTATGCGGTCCCAGCGCCGATGAGGTGCTGGGTGACCACCCCGGCGCGGTGGTCGTGCCGTACCTGTTGACCAGCGGATATCACGTGCGCTCCGACATCCCGGAAGCGATCGAGCGCGCGAGCAACGGGGCGCTGGCGAGCCCCGCGCTCGGCGTCACCCCGGAGGTGGTCGACGTCGTGCTGGACCGGTTGCGGGAAAGCCTGTCCGATCAGGACCTGGCCAGCCCCGACGCCCTGGTGTTGGCCGCGGCCGGCTCCTCCGATGACCGGGCCCGTCAGGAGGTGCTGTGCATGGGTGCCGTCATCGCGGCCTGCGCGGGCTTGCCGGTGCGGGTGGGATTCATGTCTGGACCCGGGCCGTCGGCCCGCGATGCGGTCAGCGACGTGGGCGCGGAGGGCGCAACCGCGGTCGTGGCCCTGAGCTATCTGTTGGCACCGGGGCATTTCCACTCCCGGGCCCAAGGGTTGGGTGCCCGGGTGACCACCGGGCCGTTGGGAGTGCATCCACGGATGGTCGACGCGGTGGTCAACCGCTATTTCAGCGTTGCAGGGCCTGACCGAGCCGAGAGGTGACCACGTCCTGAACGGCGCCGATGACCCGCTGGGCGTGCGCCTGCGGCAAGCCGTGCTCCCGATAGTCGGCCCGGCACGCTTGGCTCACCCGGCGTCGAGCGTCCGGGCCGGCGAGGAGGGGCTCGCGCATCTGCAGGATGGCCTCCACCAGGGCCGCCACGTCGCTTTCGGCGAAGAAGGCGCCGCTGACGCCCGGCCGGATGGCCTCCCACTCTGCGGCGTGATGCTCGGGGTTGTCGTGGGTGATCACCGGTCGTCCGTGCATCAGCGAGCCGAGGACCGTCAAGCCCGCGTGGCCCGGGATCACGCTCAGGTGAATCTGCTCGTAGTAGGCCGCGATCTGCTCCGCCTCGTATAACGCGCCGGTGAACTCGGCGTCCACGCCCAGCTCCGCGGCGAGCCTGCGCAGGGCGTCGGCCTGCTCTCCGTCGCCGACGATGATGGCCCGGGTCGGCACCCCGCGGGCGTTCAGCTCAGCCACCGCCTGCAACAGCAGGTCGACCCGCTTGCGGGCGGTCAACCGCAAGGCCACCCCGAGCACCAGCGGATCGGTCGGTGCGAAGTCGGCCGCAGCGACGCCGCGAGCGGCCTCGCTGTCCGGCAGGCTGTTGCCGACGACATGCAGTCGCCTGGCCGGATAACCCGCGGCGATGCCCAGCTCGGCCGATCTGCGCCCGTAGGCCAGGAAGCCGTGCGCCAACGCGAAGCCGGCCACCTTGAGGCGCTCCTTGACGGGGCCATGCGGCTTGGTCCAGCCCAGTCCCCAGTAGACCAGGCTTTGGCCGCGAGCCCGGATGACCAGGGAGGACAGCCACATGGTCAGGCAGTGCATCGACGGATCCCAGACCACGACGTCGTAACGGCTGGACAGGGAACGGCGCAAGAGTCCTGGCTGGAAGACCACGGGGCCCAGGGGGATCGTGCGGTGCCACTGCAGCTCGGGCAGATCCGCCGCCTCGATGGGGGTCCCCGCGGTGGCACCGCGGGCCCAGAACCGCGTTGCCGGAGCCGTGTTCCCAGCCGCGATGGTCACGTCGACATCGGGGTGGTCCAGCAAAGCCCGGAAAACGCCCAGGCGATAGTGCATCGAATAGGAGTAGGCAATCAGGATCCGCAGATGCTGCCGACCCTCAGGTAGTGCGGGGGTCACCGTCGTCGTCGTCTGCGGGGTCACCGGCTCCGGTCCAGTCGTCCGGGCGATACTTCGGCTGACCCTCCGGCGGCCGCAAGTGGGGAGGCATGGCCCCGGGCGGCATCTGCTCGCGCGGGTGCGGGGCCTCATCGGTGGGCAGACGGTCCCCATCCATCCGGCCACGCTCGCTGTATCCGGACTGCTTGTGCAGGTTTTCCATCCGCCAGCGGTTGCGTGCGCCGGCGTCCAGCAACAGCACGATGCCGCGCCTCAACGCGGCCCCGTAGTCGTCCAGCTGCCAGCGATAGACCGGCTTCTTCTGCGACCGGGGGGTCACCGCCGCCCCCAGCACGAGCAGCATCACCAATGCCATCACGACGAAGGAGAGAAGGACCATGGGTCCTACCTTCGCATGTTTTGCTGCGAGCCTGCCCGGTCGGTTGTACGCTGAGGTCTACGACAGGGGAGCGCACCAGCGCTGAGAGTGCGGCACCAGGCCGCAGACCCTCGAACCTGATCCGGTTAATACCGGTGGAGGAAGTCGAGTCTCGTTGGCCCACGCCGGCACCCCTCCTGACCCAAGGAGGTCCGTATGACCGCACGCCGCAGCACCACCGCATCGCAGAGCCCGCCCGCCAGGCGCGTTCGCGCCCGCACCCGACTCACCCGACCGCTCACCCTGGGGGTCGCCGTGTTGGCGCTGTCCGGGTGCTCACTCCTCGGATCCAGCGATGACGAGCCGGCCGATGGGGCGAACAGCTCGACGGGGGAGGGCGACGCGGCAGCGAGCACCGCAGACGGTGCGGCCTCCAGCGGCGGCAACGGTGAAGAGGTGGTGCTGCTCACGCACGACTCCTTCTCTCTGCCCCAGGAGGTCCTCGATCAGTTCACGGAGGAGACTGGCTACACACTCACCGTGCAGCCCTCGGGGGATGCCGGATCGATGACCAACCAGTTGGCGTTGACCAAGGACAGTCCACTGGGCGACGTGGTCTATGGCATCGACAACACGTTTGCCTCACGAGCGGTGCAGGAGGGTGTGCTCGCGGCCTACACCCCGACCGACCCGCCCCCAGGCCTGAGCACCCACGAGCTGGCCGGCGACCCGGCGGCATACCTCACCCCGATCGACTACGGCGACGTCTGCGTGAACGTGGACGACGTGTGGTTCGACGAGCAGGGCATCGAGCCGCCGCGCACGCTGCAGGACCTCGCCGACCCGGAGTATGCCGGGTTGTTGGTGGCCCCAGGGGCCAGCACGTCGAGCCCGGGCTTGGCCTTCCTGCTCGCCACGATCGCCGAGTTCGGCCAAGGCGGCGAGGGCGACGGCGGCTGGCAGGACTACTGGAAGGAGCTGACCGCGAACGACGTCAAGATCACCGCCGGGTGGGAAGACGCCTACCTGGTCGACTTCACCGCCGGTGGTGGCGGCGGTGATCGACCGCTGGTCGTGTCCTACGCCTCTTCGCCGCCGTTCACCATCCCCGAGGGTGGCGACGAGCCCACCACGAGTGCGCTGATGGACACCTGCTTCTCTCAGGTCGAGTACGCCGGGGTCATCAACGGTGCCAGCAACCAGCCCGGAGCCCAAGCGTTGGTCGACTTCATGCTGAGTGACCCCGTGCAGGAGGCGCTTCCCGAATCGATGTATGTGTTCCCGGTCTCGGAACAGGTGGAGCTGCCGCAGGACTGGGCGAAGTGGGCCACGGTGGCCCAGGATCCCTACACCATCCCGGCCGACGAGATCGAAGCCAACCGCCTCGAGTGGGTCACCCAGTGGGCCGACATCGCCACCGGCTGACCGGACACTGGTGAGCACAGCCTGGCCCAAGGCCGCCGTGGTGGCGCTGGCCTGCATACCGTTGGTCTTCGTCAGCCTCTTCTTTATCCTCCCGCTGTCCGGGATGCTGAGTCGCGGCTTCGTCGATGGCGGTGGCGTGGACCTGTCCGGGGTGCCCGAGGTCTTGACCAGGGCTCGCACGCTGCGGGTGCTGACCTTCACGCTGGCCATTGCGGCGGCCGGCACGGTGTTGACCACGGTGGTGGCCGTGCCGGTGGCCTTCGTGCTGTATCGGTTGCGTTTCCCCGGCCGCGGCGTGGCGCGGGCGGTCGTCACCATGCCCTTCGTCCTGCCGACCGTGGTGGTGGGCGTGATGTTCCGGGCGCTGCTGGCGCCGAACGGACCGGCCGGGTTCTTGGGGTGGGACGGGCATTGGATCTCGATCCTGCTGGCGTTCGCCTTCTTCAACGTCTCGGTCGTGGTCCGCACGGTGGGCACCACCTGGGCGGGCATGGATCGGCGGGCCGAGGACGCGGCGGCTGCGTTGGGCGCAACGCCGTGGCAGGTATGGCGCACCGTGACCGCCCCGGCACTGGCCCCGGCGGTCATCTCGGCGGCCACGTTGGTCTTCCTGTTCTGCTCGACGGCCTTCGGGGTAGTGCTGACCTTGGGGGGCTTGCGGTACGGAACGATCGAGACCGAGATCTACTTCTTGACCACCCAGTTCTTCGACCTGCGTGCAGCAGCGGTCCTGTCCGTACTGCAGGTGGTCGTGGTGTTGCTGCTCCTGCTCGGGGCGTCACGGGCACGCGCGGCCGGACAGCAGACCATTCGGCACACCACCACCCCGGCCCGGGCGCCCCGGACAGGCGACCTTCCCCTGATGGCGGCCACGGTGGGGGTGATCGGCTTCATCCTGCTGCCGCTGGGCACCCTGCTGCTGCGCAGTCTGCGCGATGAGCAGGGGTGGACGCTGCGCTACTACGCTCTGCTGGGCGACCCCTCGGCCAACCGGTCGTTGCGGGTCAGCGTGCTCGAGGCCATCGGCAACTCGTTGCGCACCGCCGTCGACGCCACGGTGCTGGCCCTCACCCTCGGGGTGCTCGTGTCCATCGTGGTCACGCGGATGCCGAGGAGCCGCCGCGAGCGCCGGCTGCTGTCTGCGGTGGACGCAGTGTTCATGCTGCCCTTGGGTGTCTCGGCGGTGACCATCGGTTTCGGCTTCTTGATCACCCTGGACACCCCGCCGTTGGACCTGCGTAGTTCGCCGATCCTGGTGCCGATCGCTCAGGCCATGGTTGCGCTGCCGCTGGTGGTGCGGACGCTGACCCCGGTCCTGGGCGGGGTCGACCCCCGTTTGCGGCAGAGTGCGGCCAGTCTGGGTGCCGGTCCGTTCCGGGCGGCCTGGACGGTGGAGGCGCCGCTGTTGGTGCGGCCGGTGATCGCGGCGGCTGGCTTCGCCTTCGCGGTGTCGTTGGGCGAGTTCGGGGCGACCAGCTTCTTGGCCCGTCCGGAGCGCCCCACCGTGCCGGTGCTGATCTATGACCTGATCAGCTCGCCGGGAGTGGACAACGCAGGCATGGCTGTGGCGGCCAGCGTAGTGCTCGCGGTCCTGACCACGACCGCCATCGGGCTTGTCGAACGTTTGCGGCCCACCGATGTCGGGAGTTTCTAAGATGCTGAGCCTGCGGGAGGTCAGCGTGTCCTTCGGCGACTTCCTCGCCGTCGACCGCGCGACGTTCGACGTGCCCACCGGCCGGGTGTTGGCGGTGGTCGGCCCCTCGGGGTGCGGCAAGTCCACCCTGCTGCGCGCCATCGCCGGGCTGGAGGAGGTGAGTGGTGGCGCGATCAGGGTTGACGGTGCAGACATTGGCCACGTGCCCACCCATCAGCGCGGCTTCGCGCTGATGTTCCAGGACGGACAGTTGTTTGCCCAACAAAGCGTGGGCCGCAACGTGGGTTATCCGCTCCGGCTGCGCTCCACCCCCGCCGCGGCGATCCGGACGCGGGTGGCCGAGTTGCTGGACCTGGTCGGATTGGCGGGCGCGCAGGATCGGGCCGTCCACAACCTGTCCGGCGGCGAGCAGCAACGCGTGGCGCTCGCGCGCGCCTTGGCCGCCGAGCCCAGGTTGCTGCTGCTCGACGAGCCCCTGTCCGCGTTGGATCGGGAACTGCGCGATCGTCTCGCCGGGGATTTGCGGACCGTCCTGACCCAGACCGGGACCACCGCTTTGGTGGTCACCCACGATCACGACGAGGCGTTGGCCATCGCCGACGACACGGCCGTCATGCTGCGGGGAGGGCTGGCCCAGCACGGCGCCACCGATCAGGTATGGCGTCAGCCGGCCACCGCAGAGATCGCCCGCTTTCTGGGATACGCCACGGTGCTGTACGGCGATGCCGCCGGCATCGTGCTGGGCGCCGCCTGCGCGACCGAGGGACGCGAGCAGGTCCAACGCGCGGCCGTGGCTCGTGGCGCCGGTCTGGCGTTGCGGCGCTCCGCGCTGCACCTGGGGGTTCCACCGTCCGGTCGCCAGCACAGGACGTCGGCCTCGGCCTCGGCCTCGGCCTCAGCACCTCAGCTGAAGGGTCGGGTCTCCCGGGTGACGGCGCGCAGCGACCTGCTCAGTGTCGACCTCGAGATCGACGGACTCGGCGCCGTGGTCGCGACCGCGGGCCGATCCGTGCCGGTGTGTCCGGGCGAGGTCGTGGACGTCTGGGTGGACGGCAGTGGTCTGGCGATCGTGCCTGCCGAAGGGGATCGGTAGTCCTCCCCGAAGGGGTTCAGGTCGACCCGTCTCCGCCGTCGATCGGTGCCTGGGGATCGTCGCAGTAGCGAAAGCTCCCCTGCCGGCCGGCGTGGTAGGAGACCGGCGCACGGTCCTCGCCGCCAACCACCAACACCAGCTGCTGTCCCGGCACGAGAGCCTGGCTGTAGGCCATCCCCGGTTGGGGGCAACCGAGCGCACCGTCCGGCCAGGTCACGCTGGCGTATCCGACGACGGTGATCTCGGTGGTGTCCACGTCCCGGCGCTTGGCCAGATCCTGGATCGCCTCCTGGACTGCGGGTCGGGAGAGGATCTCGTCGGTGACGCCCCCCGTGGGCAGGCCCGCGATCCCCCCGGGTGGTTCGGACGTTGCTGGCATGTCGTCGACGATAGTGCTCGGGGAGTCATCCGCCGACGGTGTCGACGTGATCGAGGGCGACGAGAAGGCCGTTCCGGCGGGCGTGCTCTGTTCCGGGTTGCCGCAGGCACAGAGCACGGTCAGGCCGACCACAACGGATACGGGTTGCCACCTGCGAACCTTCATACTGCCTCCCTGGCGATACGGGTACGACGTCCGGAACGCATCGACGGTTCCCGTGTGATGGCACACTCCCCGGTTCGGTGTCACCAGGACGGGGTGGTCACCACACGACCAAGGCGGCCCGTTCCCTGTCGGGAACCGGCCGCCTCAGTCCTGCGTCATGCGCTGTGCTGCTACCGGACCCAGTTCGGATAGGAGGCGTTGAGCTCGTCCTCCACATCCTGAGTGAGCACCTTCTGCCCACCCAGCAGGGTCACCGAATCGGGTGACAACCGATCCAACTCGGTCATGACCACGTCCGGCACGTCGTTGGTGCCGCTCAGGGTGAGCGGTTGACCGAGATATCCGGAGAACGAGGCTCCGGCCAACGCGTCCGGCCAGGCCAGTCCCGAGGCGACGAGGGTGGCGGCGATGTCGCCCTCGAACTCGTTCGAGATGGCCACCGCCGTCTTGTAGCGGTCATCTCCCCAGAGGCGATTGTCGGCGCCGATGCTCCGGTAGACCGTCTCGGAGACCGCGGCCGGACCGCCCAGCACGACGACCTCGTCGGCGTTGAGATAGTCCAGCGCGGCTTGGGTGAAGTCATCGACCCGGTCCGGGCGGACCAGCACGACCGGGGCACCCTGGGTGCCGGCCAGTGCACCGCCGCTGAGCGCGTCGGCGAAGTGCGCCTCGGCGCCACTGGCGACGTAGACCACCGGGACATCCTCCGGATACGTCTCGGCGAGCAGCTGCGACGTCTCGTAGCGGTCGCTACCACCGATGCGTTCCACCGTGCCGTAGTCCTCCAGGGCGTTCTCCACGGCGGGCGAGACAACCTTCGTGCCGCCCAGGATGACGATCTGGTCGGGGTCCAGCTCGTTCAGCGCTGCGACGGTCGGGTCGGGCAACCGCTCGGACCTCGTCAACAGCATCGGGGCGGCTTGGTTGCCCGCCTCCAACGTGCCCGGGACCGTGGCGGTCGACGCAGCCGATGACCCGGACAAGGCATCGGCGAACGACAGCCCGCTGGACACGAAGACCGTGTCCACCGCTTCCGGATAGGACAGTGCGATCTTCGCCGCCGTGTCGTAGCGGTCCTCCCCGGCGATGCGGTCGACCTCGAGCGGAGCAGCCGTGATGTTGACCAGGGTGCGATCAACCATGGTGCCGTTGGCGTCGTAGTTGATGCTGCCGAGGTAGTGCGCCCCCGGAGCCAGGCCGGACCAGGTCGCCGTCATCGCCACCGTTTCCGACGGCGCCACGGTGGCGCTGTCCGGGGTCACGGTGAGGTTGCCGGGGTCGGCATCGGTGACGTAGAAGCCGTTGACCGGCACGACGGCCGAAGGCTCCGCCGAGAACAGGTCGACGGCCACGGTCCACACCCCAGGATCAGGGTTCTCGATCGTGAACTCCTCCGCGGAGGTGCCCGTGCCGCTGGCTCCGACCCGATCGCCCGAAGGATCGAAGATGTTCAGGTCGATGTCCGAGGCCGGAACGTCGTCGTCGAAGGTCGCGAACCGCAGCACCTTGGTGTCGGCCGGGACCGTGAACTCACCCTCGCCGTCGATCAGCGTGTCGTCGTCCTTGACCGTGTCCACGTCGACGACGACGCCCGGCACCAAGCCGTCGATGTCGGTGTCGAGGTCGCCCGCGAATCCCGCCGTCAGGTCGTAGTCGCGACTGCCCGAGACGCCGGTGTCGATGATCTCGTCCAGGGTCGCCAGGGCGGTCGGTTGGATGGCGATCTGACTGGTGACGGTGCCTCCCGCGCCGTCCCACACCAACGAACCGAAGGTATAGGTGTCCAGGGGGGCATCGACCTGCGCGAAGGTCACGTCGAAGGTGGCCGTGCCGTTGGCCGGCACCTCGATCACGGCGGGAGTCACCGTCATGGCGAGGCCGGGCGGGGCCTGCGAGGTGGCCGAGTTGTAGGTCGCCGCGGTGTCGGTGACGTTGGTCACCGTGCGGGTGATCGTCTGCGTGCCCGCCAGCTGCCCGATCGCGATCGTCGGGTAGTTCAGGTCGCTGGGGTCTGTGTCGCTGGTGTCACACGTGCCGGGCTGGGTCACGAGCTGCAGCTGGTTGATCGAGCAGGCGTAGTCGAACCAGTCGGCGAGCCCTGCGTCGTAGACCAAGCCGGGGTCGTAGGCCGGGGCCGGCACCACTTCACCGGCGCCGTAGTCCAGCGCTGTGGCATCGCTGCCGGTGCGTTGAATCTGGTCACCGGCGGTGTTGGTCGTGCGAGCCGTGGTCATCATGGCGGACTTCACCGCGGCCGGACTCCAGTCGGGGTACTCCTGCATCATCAGCGCGGCAATACCGGCGATGTGCGGAGCCGACATCGACGTGCCGGACAGACTGTTGAAGTTCTCACCGTCCCAGCCGGGAGGAGCCACGGCCGCGATGACGTCGACGCCGGGGGCCGTGATGTCCGGCTTCAGCAGGTCGCCGCCACCGGCCAGTGCCGGCCCGTAGGAGGAGAAGCCGGCCATCTCCGGGGCCACGACGGTGCCGTCCTCGGGCCCACCGATGGTGGCCGTCGGGTCGGTAGCCGAGCTTTCGTAGGCTTTGACCGCGGCGCCGTCGGTGCTGTTGACATGGACGGTGGGCACGGAGTGGAAGTCACCGTTCAACGACTCGGCGGAGTTGGTGTTGGCCAGGACCATGCCGACACCGCCGGCCTCGTCGACGGTCTTGCTCTTGTCGACTCGGGCGATGGAGCCACGGTCACAGATCACGATGTTGCCCGCCGCGCCGGCCGGGTCGATGGCGAGCTGGTTGCCGTCGGTGTCCTGGTCGGTGTCCAACCAGCACTCTTGAGCTTCGGCCGCGGTGGCGCCGCTGGCCGGGATGTCGCCGGCGTAGACCAGCGGAGCGGGTCCGACGCCCTCGCCGACGCCCACGCCGGTGTAGGTGGCGTCGTTGCCCAAGGTGAGGGTCTTGTTGACGTTGCGGTCGTGGGTGCTTGCGGCCACCGTCGTCGTCCACGGTGAGTTGTGCGCCACGCTGCTCTTGCCGACCGTGTCGCCGGAGTTGCCGGCCGAAGCCGAGACGAAGACCCCGGCATCGGCGGCAAACAGGAACGCCAGTTCGACCGGGTCGACCACGAACTGGCTGGACCCGGAGACCGAGTAGTTGATGACGTCGACGCCGTCCTCGACGGCATCGTCGATCGCCGCGACCAAGTCGACCGAGGAGCCGCTGGCCTCACCGAGACCGTCGGCCCACAGTGCCTTGTAGGCGGCGACGTGAGCTGCCGGGGCCATTCCGCTGCCCTCGCCGAGGTCGATGCCGTTCACCGACATCGGCACGGCGTTGTTGCCCGCTGACGTGCCGGCGGTGTGCGTGCCGTGACCGTCGTAGTCCCGCGGGGAGTTGAACTCGGCCTCGGAGACCTCGATGTCTTCGTCGTAGTAGCGCGCCCCGATGAGCTTGTTGTTGCAGGTCACGTTGTTGGCGGGGTCGGCGTCAACGCCGTTGTCGCAGGCACCGTTCCAGGTGGCCGGGATCTCGGTGCCGGCCGGCAGCGGGGCAAAGCTCTCGCTCTCGGGCCAGATGCCGGAGTCGATCACACCCACGACCATGCCCTCACCGGCGGCGTCACTGCCCCCGAACTGCTGGTTCCACACCCCGTCCGGGCCCGAAAGACCGAGATAGTCCGGGGTGGTGGTCGTGTCGAGGGTGAAGATCTCGCTCTCCCACACGTTCAGCACACCCGGGGCTTTCGCCATCGCAGCGGCCTCTTGACCGGTCAGGGTGATCGCGACGCCGTTCAGCGCGGTGTCGTAGCGATAGATCACGTCGTCGGTGCTGGCTCCGGAGGAACGCACCGCCCGGTTCTGTTGAGTCGTCAGGTAGTCGGCGTATTCCTGCGCGTCCGCGCTGTCGACGTTCACCTTCTCCCCGGTTCCCGGCTTGGTCGCGGCTATTCCCCGGACTCCGCCCTCGTAGGCGCCGATCGGCAGGTCCTTCAACTGGACGATGTATGACGTGGTGCTGTCGTCCACGTCGAGATCGGCAGCAGTTGCGGGCAAGGTCAGGCCCACGGGAACAACCAAGGCGCCTGCGGCTAGGGCCGCACACGCCTTGGCTCGGGATCCATATGTCGATGAAGGCACGCTTTGTCCTTTTCTGGAGAGCGCGCACGAGACGGGAGAGCACAACTGGCGAGCCCCGCGCCGTCCCATACGCGACTAAAGGTGAGGCAGTCAGTGTCACCCGAGACGCCGAGCGTGTCCAGAGGACCTGGAGAAATCGTTACCGTATGCGTGTGCAACTGCTCCCAGGAATTCTGTTGATGGTCATGGCCCTGATCTACCTCTTCAGCGAGATCTTCTTGCGCCGAGCAAGCAATGGACAGCGTGGCCCGTTGAACTTTGCCACCAAGCCCGTCGTGCTGATGCCCCTCGCCGTTTATCTGGTGGCGGCGTTGGTGTTGTCGACGGCGTCGTGGAACATTCTCAATCTCACGAGTGTGCTGATCGTCTTCGCTCTCCCGATGGCGTTGGGCGCCTCGTATCGGGGGTTCCGCCCGGAAGCGCCGTATGGGGCGTCGGTGGTGATCGCCGTCTCGTTGAGCATCCTCGGCTTGGTCAGCGTGTGGGTGGGATATCAGGCCTGAGATGCGCGTCTCGCTGAGTCCTCTGCCGACCACGTCGTTGAGTCGTGGGTCCCTGTCGGTCGAGACTCTGCTGGTGTTGGGCGTGAGCCTGGGTGCGTCGGCGATCTGGTCGGTGTTGTCGTTGCTGCGCAAGCTCAGTGCGGCGCAGACCCTGTCGGCGCAGACCACGGCGATCAACACCTCGGTGACCCCGGACCGGCCCTGGCTCGACCTCGCCTATCAGCTAGCCGGCATCGCGATCGCCCTGGTGCCGGTGCTGTTGGCTCTGCACCTGCTCGGCCGAGAGCTGGGCACGGCAACGTCGGCGGCTCGCCGCGTGGGGTTCGACGGCTCTCAGCTCGGAGGTGACGTCGGCCGCGGCGCCGCCCTGGCGGCGATCATCGGCATACCAGGGATTGGGCTGTATCTGGCTGCCCGCGCGCTCGGGGTGAACACCACGGTGTCGACTGCGAATCTGGTGGACGCCTGGTGGGCCGTGCCCATCCTCATTCTCGCGGCCCTGCAGAATGCGGTGCTCGAAGAGGTCATCATGGTCGGCTATCTCTTCACCCGGTGGGGTCAGGCCGGATATCCGGTGCTCGCAATCATCGTCGTCTCGGCCCTCATCCGCGGCACCTATCATCTCTATCAAGGCTTCGGTGGCTTTGTCGGCAACGTCGCGATGGGGTTGCTCCTCGGGCTGGTGTATGCGCGCACCCGCCGGGTCATGCCGTTGGTGATCGCCCACACCCTGCTCGACGTGGTGGCGTTTGTCGGCTATCGCGAACTGGCTCCGCTGCTCGACTGGCTGTGACGGACTGGCGGCGAAGATTGACGCAAGGGCATCTGGCACAGTATGGCGATGAGCAATATCACTGTGTCCAACAACGCCGCCGCCTCGCGCTTTGAGATTCAGCGCAACGGTGAGGTGGTCGGACACCTCGACTATCGGACCATGGGGAACACCGTGGACCTCACCCACGCCGAGACCGACGACGCCGTGCGCGGCCAGGGAATCGGTGGCCAACTGGTGCAGGGCGCGCTCGACACGATCAAGGTCGAGAAGATGACGGTCATCCCCACCTGCCCGTTCGTCGCGGACTGGATCGAGCGGCACGAGGACTATCAGGGTCTGCTCGCGCCGCGCTGAACCGCGCAGGCGTGCCGAGCGCCATGATCGGGGCGCTGGGGCGGCCTCAGGCCCGGGACGGGGTGAACGCCGCATTGTCGTAGCGCACCACCATGCCCGGACGGATCTGGGTGCCGCGCCGGGTCACGATCACACCGTCCACGCTCACTTCGCGATTCTCGATGACCATCCGGGCCATCGCCCCGTCCTGGACGACTCCGGCAAGTTTGAGCAGCTGTCCGAGGCGGATGACCTCGTCGCGGATCGGGATCTCTTCGACGGTGCTCATGGGCCCACGGTATCCCTGCGCTGAGTGGCCCGGTATCGCTCAACCCGGATATCGCTCAGCTCAGTGACCGCCGCCGAGGTGACCGGCCAGGCGATCATGGCGCTTCGCGCTCTCATCGTTCAGCCCGACGAAGCGGGCCGTCTTGCCCTTGCTGGCGTATTTTGCGGTGATCGCGTCCATCGTGGCCACCGTCGAGGCGTCCCAAATGTGCGATTCCGACAGGTCGATGATGACGTGCTCCGGGTCGCCGACGTAGTCGAACTGGGTCACCAGGTCATTGCTGGAGGCCCAGAACAAGGCGCCGCGCACGGCATACATCGCGGTGTCCTCGCTGGGGTGGTCGACCAGGACGACGTCGGTCAGGTGGGCCACCCGCCGGGCGAAGACGACCATGGCCGCAAGCACGCCGACGACGACGCCGATCGCCAGGTTGTGGGTCAGCACGACCACGGCGACCGTGGTCAGCATGACGATGTTCTCGCTCTTGGGCATCCGTCGCAGGGTGGCCGGATGAATGCTGTGCCAGTCGAAGGTGGCCACCGAGACCATGATCATCACGGCCACCAATGCGGCCATCGGGATGGCGGCCACCAGGTCGCCGAGCCCGACGATCAGGGCCAGCAGAAACACGCCGGCCAAGAACGTGGAGATCCGGGTGCGCGCCCCGGAGACCTTCACGTTGATCAGGGTCTGGCCGATCATGGCGCAGCCACCCATCCCGCCGAAGAATCCGGAGACGATGTTGGCCACGCCCTGTCCCCAAGCCTCACGGGTCTTCGGGGAGTGGGTGTCGGTGATGTCGTCGACCAGCTTGGCCGTCATCAGCGACTCCAACAGGCCGACCAGCGCCATCGCCAGCGCGTAGGGCGCGATGATCTGCAGCGTCTCCATCGTGAAGGGCACATCCGGGATGAACCACGAGGGCAACGAGTCGGGCAGGTCACCCTGGTCACCGACCGTGGGGACCGAGATCGCGGCCACCACGGTGGCGGCACCCAACGCGACGATCGCGACCAGAGGGGCCGGAACGGCCGTGGTGACGCGGGGCAGCAACCAGACGATCGCCAGGCCCACCACCACCAGTGGATAGACCGCGAAGGGGACGTCGACCAGGTGTGGGATCTGAGCCATGAAAATCAAAATGGCCAGTGAGTTGACGAAGCCGATCATCACCGAGCGCGGGATGAACCGCATCAGCCGTGCGGCACCGGACAGACCCAGCACGATCTGCAGCACGCCGGCGAGCAGCACGGTCGCGATCAGGTAGTCCAACCCGTAGTCCCGAGCCACCGGGGCCACCACCAGGGCGATGGCGCCGGTCGCGGCCGAGATCATCGCGGGTCGACCGCCGACGAAGGCGATCGTGATCGCCATCGTGAACGAGGCGTACAGTCCGACTCTCGGGTCGACCCCGGCCAGGATGGAGAACGAGATGGCCTCGGGGATCAGCGCCAGGGCGACGACGAGCCCGGCCAGCACCTCGGTGCGCAACCGTGCCGGATCCCGCAACGCCGCGCGGGTGCTGGTGACGTCAGCCTCGTGCTCGAAGACCACCTGGTCAGCGGAGGATCGCTGCTCGTGCTGGCGGTGGTCGGGGGAGGGTTCGCGGGCGTCGGGGTATGCAGGCACGAAGGCCTTTCTGCAGAAGACGGAAAAGTCCGGGCTGGGAGGCGAGGTGGTCGCCATCGACCAAGAGGGGATTACCTCGAGCCTACGGCCCTGGACGTTCGCTGGGAAACACGTGCCAGGCCTGCTGAGCACGCAGCTCGGTCTCCGTGTGACCGATCACACCTGCTCGCGCCCTGCGCCGGCCCCACCCGTCGGCCTCACGGGAGCCGACGCCTGCGCTACGACGGTTGCGCTAGGAATCAGCGGCCGGCGGGGTGGCCCGGACCGGCCCCGATGCCATTCCGTGGTTCATGCCCCAGATCACTGCCCTGGCCCGTGTGCTGACACCGATCTTGTGGTAGGTCCCGCGAATGTAGCTCTTCAGGGTGTTCGGGCTCAGATACGTGCGCTCCGCGATGTCCTGGTTTGAGAAGCCGTGGGTGATCAGCACCAGAATCTCGGACTCGCGAGTAGACAACCCGAAACTCTGACCGGGCCACTGCTCCGGCGGGTCGTGGTCTGTGGGGCCGGGGTTGTGGTCCCGGGCGGTGAGCCGGGGGTGAGCGTTCGGGTCATCGACGATGTCTCGCGCCACGGTGCTCAGCTGCAGCCCGGAGCTACGCGCGTACGCGCGTAGCTCGATGAAGGCCTGAGTAATGTCGAGGCCGCACTTTTGCGCTAACACGCCTTGGGCCTGTTCGATAACGATTCTGGTGTTCAGTGCGCCCTGCAGCTGTTCGGTCAACACCGTGCTGCTGCGCAC
>JBASAZ010000294.1:0-3023 GCA_049650845.1 Ornithinimicrobium sp. | reverse complement strand
TCGACCTGGATGGCGTGTAGGTGCGCTCCGGTTGATGGTGGGGCGTTTTCGGTGTCGAGCAGTTTTTGCATTCCGCTGGTGTCGATCGTGAAGATGAGGGTCCGGACCTTGCTGTGGTTGACACCGTTGTGGGCGGCGTATCGGGATCGGGCTGGCCAGGGTTGGTGGCCGTCGGTGCAGTGGTCTTGCACCCGGTTGCGGACTCTTTCAATGAACGGGGGGAGGCTGTAGCGGTGCCATTCTTCGAGGACGTCGGAGTCCAGGGCCCGGTTGGCTCGTTGTCTCTGGTCGGCCAGGACAGCTATCTCGTGCACGAGGTGGGGGTGGTTGGGCCAGCAGGGTGGGACGACGCCGGCGGGGTCCCAGACGTATTCGTGGTTGAGCCAGGTCACGAAGTGCTCGAGCCAGTCCCAGAGTTGTTCGCGGAGCACTATGGTGCGGCAGGTGGCTGGGATCCAGGGGCGGGGTAGTCCAGTGGGGTCGCCGAGGGCTTTCTTTTGTTCGTCGGTGCCGTGGGCGGCGAGGGCGAGTTCTCGGTACGCGGTCCGTATCGCGGGCCCGGGTTCGGGGAAGGGTTGAACCAGCAACCCTTCCCGCGATGTGGGCGAGGCTGGTGTGGAAGTCATGGCGAGGCTGTGGGTGTGGTGAGGCCACGGTGGTTGGCTTCGGCCAGTGCGGCTATGGCTCGGGCCTCTGGTGAGATTTGAGCTTGGCGGGTGGTGGTCAGTTGGTCGCGCACGGTGGCTTGTTGGGCGAGGAGTTGTTGCCCGTTTTTGCCGTCGATGCAGCGGGTGAGCCGGGTCAGGATGGGTTTGCCGTTTTCGGCGACGACGAGTGCGCGTCGTTCTTTGATCTGTCTGATTTCGGCGGGGCGCAGGATGGGTACGTCTTCTCCGCTGGTGGTGCGCCCGCCGCGGGAACCGGTTTGCCAGGAGGTGCGCGAGATCCGCACGGTGCCGACGAGGTCGGAGATCTCTTGGTTGAACGCGACGTCTTTGGACCCGCCGAACAGGACGAGGACGTTGGTGAGGCCGAAGATGGCTCTGGCTTCTTGTTCACCGAAGATCGCGGCGAGTTGGCGCCACGTTTGCGCGGCGTAGATGAACGAGATCCCGAGGGCTCGTTCGTTGGCCATCCGGGTGCGCAACGTGGGCAGCGGGGCGGTGGAGGGCAGTTCGTCAAGGCAGGCCAGGAACGGTGGGCACAGTTTCCCCCACCGTGAGGCGTTACCGAGTGCCAGCGCCGTGTCGAGAACATGCTCGGCGAGGGCGGTCATCAGGGGTGAGGCGGAGGCGTACGGGTCGTCTCGTCCGAGGAGGTAGATGGTGCCGCCGCGGTTGATGACGTCGGCGATGTCGGTGGGTGGCCGCCCGGGTGTGGGGGTGCACCGGCGGCGGATGTCGGTCTGGAAGAACAGCGACATGGTTTGTTGCACGGTGGTGATGGTGTTCCCGGCGGTGCGGGAGTCACCGTTGAGGGCGCCGTCGAGCAGTCCGTGCCAGAACGGGTCGGCGTGGGGGTGTTCTCGCAGGATCTCGGCGGGTTCGGTGGTGGCGCGGGGTTTGGCGACCCACCGCAGCAGGTCATCCATGCTGGCGCCGGTGAGGGCGGCAGCGTGGAAGTAGGCCTGGAGCACTTTGGCTGCTTCAGCGGCGTAGAACCGGGCGGCGTCATCTCCGGTGCCGCCGTGCACGGCGCCTTTGACGGTGCCTGCGGTGAACGCTTTGGCTCGGCGTTCGGCGACCATCGGGTCCACACAGCCGGCGATGGGGTCCCACAGGAGTTCGGGGAGTCCGGTGGCGAGGCCGAATGGGTCGAGCACGACGCAGGACCGGCCACTGGTGGAGCGGGCGGTGACGGTGAGCAGGAGGTCTTCGGCTTTGGTGAGGGTGACCAGGGCGGCGCCGGGCGCGGCGAGCAGGGCGGGGGTGAGGGTGTCGAGGGTTTTCCCGGAGCCTTGGGGGCCGATGACCCCGGCGGTGCGGTCCCACGGCACCCAGAGTTGACCGCCGCGTGGGGCTTGGCCGGTGCCGATTTTCCAGCCGGTGGCGGTGGGGTCGAATCTCATCGGACAGTTCCTTTGCCGTAGAGGTCGGGTCGGATGATGGCTTTGTTTTTGCGGAGCCTGCTGAGGCCGAGGAGTTGTTCGGCCTCAGCGCGGGTGGCCATGCCCCGGGTTCGGCCTGGGCCCCACCGGGTGTAGCCGTAGACGCCACCGATGGTCATGCCGACGAGCAGGACGGTTTGGACGACGATCAGGGTGGCCCAGAGGACACCGGGTGATGCCCCGGACGCGTCGGGTACCAGACCGGCTGTGGCATCACCGCCGATGACGGCGGGCAGGCCCAGCACGAGTTCGTCGCTGCCGGGTGGCCAGGTCCACCCGTGGCCGGTGAGCAGGTTCGCGATGGCCCGTGCGAGGTGCACCCCTAACCCTGCGACGGTGGCGATGAGGATGAGGATCCCGAGGGGGATTTCCCAGGTCAACGGGTAGGGGTCTCTGCTGCGGGTGGCGCTCATGGTGTCCTTTCGCCTTGGTCGGTGATATTCCCGACGCGCCAGATCTCGAAGATGTTGTGGTCGGGCCCGGCCGTGTAGTCGTAGTACCCGGAGGTGGGGCGGCGGGCTTCGATGGTGCGCTTGCCGGCGGGGTCCCAGATGAGCATCACGTGCCCGATTTCGTTGGGTCCGCGGTAGGAGTCCCAGAAGACCAAGTCACCGGGTTGGGCCTCGTCTTCGGGGACGCGGAACCCGTTACCGGCCGCGAGCCAGTCGCGTTGCGCCCGGGCGGTGCGGGGCAGGCTGATCCCGAGGTGGGCGTAGGCGTTGCGCACAAAACTCGAACAGTCCCACGCGTCCGGCCCGGTGGCGCCCATCACGTAGGTCTCGCCGACCTGTTCGGAGGCTGCGGTGAGCAGGGTGGCGACGCGTTCATCGGACAGCGGTGGCAGGTCCGGGTTGCCGTCTCCTTGACCGTCCCCGCACGCGGTGGCTTCACCCCATACCGTTCCGCCGCCGTAGGC
>JBASAZ010000293.1:0-6152 GCA_049650845.1 Ornithinimicrobium sp. | reverse complement strand
GGATCGCCCAGAGCGTCTCCAGCAGCGCGACCACGGCGTGCTCGTTGCTGACCCGGTAGCGCGCGGCGGTCTCGCCGGGTCCGACCTTCACGCTGATGTCCTGCGGCCGCAACGTGGTGAAGGCGCGCTCGTCGGTGACGTCGTCGCCGGCATACACGATGACCTCGGCCCCCACATCTGCGGCCAGATCGAGCAGCGCCGACCCTTTGTCGGCCTTGGTCACGGCCATTTCCACGACGTCCTTGCCACGGGTGGTGAGCACCCCGTCGTGACGTTCCGCGAGGTGCATGGCCGCCCCCGTGGCCGCGAGGGCCGACTTGTGCGACATCCCCCGCGTATGCAGCACGAGCGCCGTGGGTTTGCGCTCGATCCGGGCGTGTGGGTGGTCGCCCAGGAGGCGCTGCAGATCGGCATCGAGACGCTCGAAGCAGCGCTGCTCCTCAGCATCCAGGCCGACGTCCTGCGCGCGCGAGGACTCCGCCCCATGGCTGCCGATCAGCACGATCGACTCCTCTGCGGCGCTCAGCTCCTGCAGGGGACCCAACGCCCGACCCGAGACCAGGGCCACGGTGACGTCAGCCAAGCCGGCCAAGGAGTGCAGCGCCGGCATGGCCCCGGAGACCGGCTCAGCGTCCATCGGCTCGTCGGCGAGCGGCGCCAACGTGCCGTCGAAGTCCACGCCGACCAGCAGATGACCGACGGTGCCGAGCTGAGCTATCGCGGCACGCAGCGCATCGTTCACAACGGACCTCTTCCAGGTCGCACGCCGACGGGAGCGTCCGCCGGGCTGGATCGTGGGGCGGTTGGGACTCTACTAGCGCGCTGACCGGTGGGGTGCGTGGGCCAACGCCTCGAGATACAACGAGGCCCAGGCGTGCACGTCGTGCTTGCGGACGCGACGCCGCATCGTGCGCATCCGGCGTCGGCGCACTCCGGGGTCGTCGCGCACCGCGGTCAGGATGGTCCGCTTGAGCCCCGCGATGTCGTGCGGATTGCAGGTGTATGCCGAGCCCAGCTCCTCCGAGGCCCCCGCGAACTCAGAGAGCACCAGGGCTCCACCCAGGTCGTGCCGGCAGGTGACGTATTCCTTGGCCACCAAGTTCATCCCGTCCCGCAGCGGCGTGACCAACATCACGTCCGCGGCCTGATAGAGCGCGGCCATCTCCTCCCGTGGATAACTGTGGTGAAGGTAGTGCACCGGGGTCTGGCCGATGTTGGCGTATTCACCGTTGATCCGACCGACCATGCCCTCGACCTGCGTGCGCAACCGTTTATAGGCCTCCACCCGCTCGCGACTCGGGGAGGCGACCTGCACCATGGCGGAATCACTGGCGTCGATGGCGCCGTCGTCGAGCAACTCGGAGATGGCCCGCAGCCTGTGCCGGATGCCTTTGGTGTAGTCGAGGCGATCCACCCCCAGCATGACGGTCTTCGGGTCGCCGAGCGATGCCCGGATCTGCGAGGCCCGCTCCATCACCGCCGGCGACATCGCCAGCTCCTCCAGATCGCTGAAGTCGATCGAGATCGGCACCGCGGCCGCCCGGACGGTTCGTGGGCCCGCGCCGAGCCCCCCGTCCGCCGATCCCTGCCAGGTGATGACCTCACCCTTGGACGTCGCTCCGAGCAGCCTGCGGCAGGCACGGATGAAGTTGTTGGCGTCGTTGCCCTTCTGGAAGCCGAGGAAGTCCGCGCCCAGCAGGCCCCGCAGCAGTGCGGTCCGCCACGGCAACTGGGCGAACAGCTCGACCGGCGGGAAGGGGATGTGGTTGAACCAGCCGATCCGGACGTCGGGACGCATCTCGCGGAGCAGGGCGGGCACGAGCTGGAGTTGGTAGTCGTGCACCCACACCGTCGCCTCGGGGGCGGCTATGGCGGCGATCTTCTGCGCGAACCGCTCGTTGATCGTCCGATAGGTCGCCCACCAGCTGCGGTGGAAGGCCGGGTCGGTGATGGCGTCGTGATAGATCGGCCACAGGGTGGTGTTGCTGAAGCCCTCGTAGTAGGCGCTGACTTCGTGCCCGGCCAATGCCACTGGGTGCAGCGTCAGTCCTTCGTGGGTCTGAAAGGGCTCGCTGCTCACTCCGGTCTCACCGGCCCAGCCCACCCACGCCCCTCGCCGGGACTTCATGACGGGCTCCATGGCGCTGACCAGCCCCCCGGGGCTGGTTCGCCATTCACTGCTGCCGTCTTCGTGCACCACTCGGTCGACGGGCAGCCGATTGGCTGCGATCACCAGGTCTGCGCCGTCGGAGGATGAAACCATGGACCCACCTCAATCGTCTGTTCCATAGACACTAGGCGAAGGCGGTTGGCCCGTCTGCCCGAATCGAGGAGTGCGAACGCATACGGTGGAGCACGTGAGTCACGAGTTGCCCCGCCCATCCGGCGGTGAACCAGAGCGTCGGGTCGGCCCCTACGTCCTTGGCCCGCGTCTGGGCGAGGGCGGTATGGGCGTGGTCTGGCGCTCCCGCGACGACCAAGGCCGCGACGTGTCCATCAAGGTGCTGCGTCCGCACATCGCCCACGACGAGAGCGCCCGAGCACGACTGCGCCGCGAGGTGGACACGTTGGCCCGGGTCAGCCACCCCCGGGTGGCTGCGGTGTTGGACGCCGACGTGGACGGACCGGCGCCGTACATCGTGACCGAGTTCGTCCCCGGGGCACCGTTGGATGCCGTGGTGGCCGAGCAAGGCCCGCTCGGCCCGGAGGCGCTGGTGCGGTTGGGTGAGGGGCTCTCCGAGGCGCTGGCCGCTATCCACGGCGTGGGGATCGTGCACCGTGACCTCAAGCCCGGCAACGTGCTGATGGTGGGTGATGACCCGGTGGTGATCGACTTCGGCATCGCCCAAGTCGCCGATGACTCGCGCCTGACGATGACCGGGATGGTGATGGGGACCCCGGGCTATCTCTCGCCCGAAGTGGTCGAGGGCGGCTCGGTCACCCAGGCGACCGACTGGTGGGGGTGGGCGGCGACGCTGTCCTTTGCGGCCAGTGGCGCGCCTCCGTTCGGCAGTGGCCCGATGAGTGTGGTGTTGGACCGCGTGGTCCGCGGCCGGACCAAGCTGGTCGGTGTCGACGAGCAGTTGCGCCCCCTGTTGTTGGCCGCGTTGGACCCCGACCCGCTGCGTCGCCCCGACTCCTCCGAGGTGATGGCGGCCATGCAGGCGTATGCCGAGCATCGTCCGGTCACCGAGGCCATGACGCAGCGTTCGCTGATGGCCGCGCGCGCCGTGGCCGGAACGGTGACCGAGGCGGATTCGACCCGGATGGCCCCGATCATGGATCCGACGCGGGCTACCCCGGTCGCACACACCCGCGCCGCTCCGCAGTCCCCACCTCGGCACACCGACCGGCCCTCGGGCCCCCCTGCATACCGGGAACCTCAGCCGTATCCGCACACCGAGTCCTATCCCTCGCAGCGCTACGCGGGGGCCGGCCCGGAGCAGAGCGGGCCGGAGCAACCGTGGTCGCAGGGACCACCGCAGCCGTATGCCGGCAGGCCAGGCCCGGGGCCAGGTCCAGGAGCAGGTGCGGGGCCGGCATACCCTCCGGCTCACGGGGATCCGCGGATCGGGCGCCCGATGCGGACCGGCACCGTTCTGACGTTGCTCGCGGTCTTTGTGGCCCTGTGCACCGTGGCGCCGCTGTTGGCCTGGTTGTTGCTCGGGCTGTGGTCGGTGCTGACCCGATGGGTGGATCGTTCGATGACGGGCCTGGTGATGCGTCGTCACGAGGCGGGCATCCGGCGCAGCGACATTCCGGTGACGATCTTGGCGGCGCCGCTGCGGCTGATCCCGGCCACGCTGACCTCGTTGTTGTGGTTGGTGTTGCCGCTCGGGTTTGCGGTCACGGCAGCATTTGCGACGACCTTGGGACTGACCCAAGGGTTGGGCCAGGTGGCGTCCGTGGAGGACCCGGTGCCGATCGCGGTCGGGTCTGCGCTGGGTGCGGTGATCGGCTGGTGGGGTCCCGGGAGTGTGCCGATGCGCCGGGGGACCCGCACCCTGATCCGGGCCGCCCTCCCTCCGGGTCTGGTCAGCCAGCTGGTGTTGACGTTCCTGGTGGTGGGGTCGGTGGCGTTGGGAGCCTGGGCGGTGCTCGACGGGCAGGCGGTGTCGTGGTGGCCCAACCCGTCAGGAGATGCCCCGTTGATCGACCGCATCTCACCGCAACTGCCGGGGCAGGACATCTTCACCAACTAGCCTGCTGGCTCCCCGTTTGGGGCACCCACATGGTCGTCGGCGGACTACCCGCCGGAGCCCTTGTCCGCATTGTTGGATCAATAGCGATGCGAGAGAAGACCTTTGATCTGTGCCCCCGATTCGCGTTTGTTTTGCAACCTCAAGGGACGTACCGTTATCAATTCGTGACCTAAGTAGTCGTATTCCGGAAGGAAACCCCCCTGATGACCATTCACAGCAAGCACCGTGCTGCCCGCAAGCCCGTGACCAAGACCAGGTTCGCTCGTGGCGCGACCACGCTGACCATGGCCGGCGCCGTCGCGCTCGGCACCTTCGCACTGGGCGCTCCGGCGGCTCAGGCCGACAGCGTGTGGGACCGAGTCGCCGCATGTGAGTCCGGTGGCGACTGGAACATCAACACCGGCAACGGCTACTACGGTGGGTTGCAGTTCTCTGCCTCGACCTGGGCCGGCTTCGGTGGCAAGTCCTACGCATCGACCGCCGACCAGGCGAGTCGGTCCCAGCAGATCGCCATCGCTCAGCGAGTGCTCGCTGGTCAGGGCCCCGGCGCCTGGCCCACCTGCTCGGTCAAGGCCGGTCTGACGCGCTCTAACGGTGGGGCTGCGGCCAGCCGCGGCGCGGAGCGTGCTGCGGCCCCGACCGAGGAGTCGGCCCCGTCCACGTCGTCGGCGCCTTCGGAGCCCTCGACGCAGCGTGAGTCCTCTGCTGCGTCGCGGTCCTCGGCCCCGAGTCGCTCCTCCGCCCCGGCCCCGGCCGCTACCCAGCAGCCGGCCACGTCCGGTCCCGTCACCCGCTACGTCAGCGCGGATGTTGCGGCATACGTGCGCTCGGGCCCGAGCTTCGACAACGCGGTGATCGACGAGGCCGCGCGTGGCACCCAGGTCACTGGGCCGGTCGTCAACGGCTGGGTCAAGATCGGTGAAGGCCGCTACATCGGCAACACCGTGTTGTCCGCCGACCAGGTCGGTGGCGGCTCGGCGGCGACGTCTGCTCCGTCCGCGTCCGGCACGGTGACCCAGTACGTCACTGCCGACATCCGCGCCTACGTGCGTTCCGGCCCGAGCTACGACAACGCCGTGATCGACACGGTCGAGCGTGGCACTGCCGTCACCGGCGAGTGGAACAACGGCTGGCTGAAGATCGGCGAAGGCCGCTACATCGGCAAGACGGTGTTGGCTGCTAACGCCCTCTGACATCTTCCGGCATACGCCCGGTCGACCTTCGGGTCGGCCGGGCGTTGCTCGATTCTGAGGGTAGAGTCGGGCCCGCCGCGATTTCGGTCTGCGGCGTGCTGGCGTGGCGCAATCGGTAGCGCACCTGTCTTGTAAACAGGGGGTTAGGGGTTCGAGTCCCCTCGCCAGCTCTCTTCTTGACCAGTAGAAATAGGCCTCTGACCTGCAGGTATGTGCTGCAGGCGCTTCTCCTCCTCGTTGTCAGGTGTTGACAGATCTAGACGCACGAGGCCACCGTTAGTGCACGTATGATGCACGAAATGGAGGCCAGATGACGACGCGACGAGGTTTCGGGACCCTGCGCAAGCTGCCGTCGAAGCGATGGCAGGCGACCTACGTGGGCCCTGATCTAGCCAGGCACTCCGCACCCCACACGTTTGCGAACAAGATGGACGCGGAGGCGTGGCTCGGGCAGGAGCGGGCCCTCACGGCTGACCCCGACTGGGTCCCTCCAGGACGCCGGGCGGAGCTGAAGGAACGACTCGCGCCCCCGGACTTTGGCGAGTACGCCAGACAGTGGCTCGCCGACCGGTCGCTGAAGCCGCGCACCCGCGATGGCTATGAGCACCTGCTGCGGCGCTACCTCGACCCTGCCTTCAGTGACCTCCAGGTGCCTGACTTCACTCCAGCGGTCGTTCGGCGGTGGTGGGCTGGCCTGTCCGCGGAACACCCGACGGTGAACGCCCGCGCCTACGCCCTGCTGCGGGCGATCCTGAGC
>JBASAZ010000292.1:0-4023 GCA_049650845.1 Ornithinimicrobium sp. | reverse complement strand
GGCACTCCCGGGGATCGGATATGTAGGGCGCGCACCGCTCGATCGCCTGCGCGACCACGACGCGCTTGGCGGCTAGCCCTGCCGCGTCCAGTCCGGTGCCTGGGCCGGTCACCGTGTCGGCGTCGCCGCCGCACAGCAACGCCGTCACGACGGCTGCCGACGTGGTGTTCCCGATGCCCATCTCGCCGAGAGCAACGCAGCGCACCCCCTGCGCCACGGCTCGCGCGGCGGCGTCCCGTCCGACCTGCAGCGCCTGATCCAGGGTCGCGTCGTCGGCAATGGCGGCCCGGCTGCGCAGATTGTCGGTGCCCCGGGCGACCTTGGCGTGCACGATGCCGTCGATGTGACTGATGTCGCCGGCGACACCGACGTCCACTACCTCCAGACCGGCGCCGTAGGCGCGCGCCAACACGGCGACCGCGGCCCCACCCGACGCGAAGTTCGCGCACATCTGCGCGGTCACTTCGGCGGGGAAGGCGCTGACGCCGTCTGCGGCCACGCCGTGGTCTCCGGCGAACACGATGATGCGCGCGGGGTCCACGGTGGGGGAGGTGCTGCGTTGCGCGACTCCGAGCTCAACAGCCAGTGTCTCGATCCGACCGAGCGAGTGTGGCGGCTTGGTCTTGTGGTCCAGCTCGGCCCGGATCGCGCTCGCAACCCCCGTGCTCACTCGTCGAAGACCAAGCGGACCGAGAAGGTGCCGCCGCCCTCGCCGTCCGAGGTGGTCTGCATGCCCAGGGCGGCCATCGTGGCCACCATGTCGCGCTCCTGACCGCTGCCCATCCCGTCCAGGTAGAGCGACTCCAGGTCGTTCAAGCTCACGAAAGCAACCCCGGCGGCGTTGTCGGCATCCGGCACGGCGAGCGTGAAGTCCCGGGTGGACCCGAGGTTGCCGTCGCCGGCCAGAGCCTGCTGATATGCGGGGTCGCTGGCGATGACGAACAGGTCACCGACAGCGCCGTAGGAGATCCCCATCTCCTCACTCGACATACCCTCACCGGCGTAGTCGATCAGACGGTCGACCAGACTCACGGCCGCGTCGGCGTCCGTGCTCGCGGCGTAGCCCAGCGACGGGATCTCGCCGTTGTCCATCGCGTCGATGTCGGCAATGTCCGGACCAGCGGCGAAAGCGGCCGAGTCGCCCAACATGGTCTTGAGGTCATCGGGCAGGGTGAACCCCTCGGCTTCCGCCTCCTCCTGCGCCGTGGCCACGTCGTCCGGATAGGCCTCCTGCAGCATCGTCCACACCTGGTCGACGTACTGGTCGCCGTGTTCGATCCCGAAAGCCAGCGAGGTGTCGTCCGGCAGTCCGGAGATGAGGTGGGCGGAGTCGCCGCCCTCAATCGTGGCTGCGCCGGTGTCGAAAGCCTGTCCGTAGAACTCGATGGCGTCCTTGTCGAATCGCACCGTGGCGGCCATCCGGCCTTCCAACGTTGCTTGTCCGTCCATCAACGGGGTGCTGTCCGCGGCCTGGCCCAACGTGCTGGACAGCTCGTCGTTGACGCTATTGCTCAGCTCCTGGAAGGCGGGCAAGTCAGCCCACATCGAGACGATGCCCTGCTCGCCCAGTGCCTCCAGGTCGGCGGCGAAGGCGTCGGAGTCGGCCAGCGTGCCCTGGTCCAAGGCCACCTTGATGCCCTCGATATCGGCCGGCTCGGCGAAGACGGCGTAGTCACCCCGGAAGAAGAAGTCGACCTCATCGGCCGCGTCCTGGGAGTCCATGACCTCGTTGAGGAAGGACTCGGCTGCCCCCTCGTCCTTGACCTGGACGGCGAACAGCGGGACCAGCTCGTCGGCCGTGGCGCCGGGAAGCACGCCGACGGCGGCCCGGTCGCCCAGCCACGGCTCGATGTCCTCTTGGTAGTTCATCTCGGCGAGGGAGCCGCCCTCCTCCTGTGAGATCCAGTCGAACAGCGCCTCGCGACCCTTGCCGTCCCGCATCTCCTCGAGCTCCGCGTTGTCCATGCCGTCGAAGAACTGCAACGCCGCGACCTTCTGGCCGACGCTGGGGTCGATGTCGATCTGGGCGTAGGCCGCCACCGTGCTGGGCATGGCCGTGGCCGGCTGGTCACCGCTGCCGCCCATCATGGCGTTGACCGCCACGGCGCCCCCACCGATCGCGAGTGCCGCTACTGCGGCGGCGCCGACCAGCAGGCCGGGGCGGGCGGACCGTCTGCCGGAGACTTCGGCTTCGAGCTGGTCGGGCATCGGCTCGGACGGTGTGCTCATCGTTTCCCCTTAGGAGTCGCAGTCCAGTCGGCAACGGCTGCCCGCTGCGTCCGCTCTGAGATGCCCACGATACGCCCGAGGTTGCCGGCGTTATCGAAATGGTATGCAACCGCGATTTTCGCGGGGGGAACGCTGGCGTTCAGGGATGAACGCCAGGGGTGAGCTCAGGGACGAACGCCAGGGGTGATCAGTGCTGAGGACCGGGCCAGCGTCGGGTCGAGACACCTTCCCGGGTGGCCCGCTCGACCGCTTCGCGGTAGCACTGCTCGGCCTCTTCGCGTCCACCCCAACTGGACGCTTCCACGGACTTGTTGGGCTCCAGCGCCTTGTAGACCTCGAAGAAGTGCTGGATCTCCAGCACGGTGTGCTCGCCCAGGTCCTGCAGATCCTTGACGTTGTCCTTACGCAGATCACCGGCCGGCATACAGATGATCTTGTCGTCGCCGCCGGCCTCGTCGCGCATATGGAACACGCCGATCGGGCGGGCAGCCACCAGGCAGCCCGGCCAGGTGGGCTCATCGAGCAGAATCAACGCGTCCAGCGGGTCGCCGTCTTCGCCGAGCGTCTCCTCGATGTATCCGTAGTCCGCCGGATACCGAGTCGAGGTGAAGAGCATCCGGTCCAGGCGGATACGGCCCGAAGCGTGGTCGACCTCGTACTTGTTGCGGCTGCCCATGGGGATTTCGATGGTCACGTCGAAGTGCATCCCCGAAGAATGTCACATCTTGGTGGGCCGCACAGGCCCCGATGAGCAGCTCCAGCCTCGCGACGGTGACGTAGCCTGAAAATAGGGTGGTGGTCGCCAGAGCAGGGAGGAAAGCGCGATGAGAAGGTCGTGGCGGCGCCTCGGTATGCTCTGGTGCCTGGTGGTCCTGATGGTCACCGGGCTACTCACGGCCGCTGCAGCCGCCCCCGCGGACCCGACCAGCACGTCGCAGCCGAGCCCGCGGGTCGCCCAAGACGCGGTGCGCCCGCAGCTGCCACGCACGGTGGACTTCGCCTTGGAGCCCGCCCAGCGGGGCCAAGCCCCGGACGTGGAGATCATGCGCGATCGGGCGCGACCCTTGTGGGAGTCGCGATGGATGGGGTCCGCGGCGCTTCGCTCGATCACCGTGCGTGACGCGCTGTCCGGGGAGCACCTGATCGACATCGGAGCGGACACCCCGCTGACGCCGGCCTCCACCACCAAGGTGCTGTCGGCCGCCGCCATCATGTCCGTGCTGCCGCCGGACCAGACGTTCCTCACCCAGGTGGTCGCCGGGCAGCAGGAAGGGGACATCGTGCTCGTCGCCGGCGGGGATCAGCTGCTGTCCGCCGGTCGCGGCCGCGCCACCGCGGTAGCCGGGCGCGCGGGACTACAGGATCTAGCGGTCAGCACGGCCGAAGCGCTCACCGAGCAGGGGATCACCGGTCCGGTGCGCGTGGGGGTGGACACCTCGTATGCCGACGGCCCGGCGGTCTCACCCGGCTGGACCGACTTCTGGGTCGAGAACGGCTTTGCCGGGCGCATCGCGATGCTGGCCATGGAGCAGGACCGCGCGCTGCCCTACGACCCGGCGCCTGCTGATCCCGCGATGTCGGCGGCCCGCACCTTCCGTGCGGCGTTGATCGAGCAAGGAGTCGAGGTGGCCGGCGGGGACAGCGGTGACGTCGAGCGGGTCGAGGCATCACCCGATGCCACCGCGGACCCTGCTGCGCCGACCGTGCTGGCGCAGGTCGAGTCGGCGCCGGTGCGCGACGTGTTGGCGTTGGCGCTGACCACGAGCGACAACGCGATGATCGAACAGCTGAGCC
>JBASAZ010000291.1:0-19921 GCA_049650845.1 Ornithinimicrobium sp. | reverse complement strand
GTCGGGGGTGGGGTCGACGTGCTGGTGGTCATCGGCGGGGACGGGGTGGTGCGGATCGCGGCGCGGCATTGTGCCGGTTCGGCGACTGCCCTGGCCATCGTGCCCGCCGGCAGCGGCAACGACACCGCCCGGTCGCTGCGTATCCCGACTCGCGCGGCCGACGCGATCACCGTCGCTCGACGGGGCCATCGCCGCACCATCGACCTCATCTCGGCCGCAGGAACCTCGGGCGAAGGCGCGTGGCAGGACTACGTCGTCGGCTCCGTCCCGGCCGCATTGGACGCTCGGATTGCCGCCCGCTCCCAGCGGGTGCCTTCCGCATTCGGGCCGGCTCGCTACTCGATGGCCACACTCGCCGAAATCCCGAACTTGCGTCCTCAGCCCTATCGGCTCCGCTTGGACGCTCGGGTGCTCGAGGTCGACGCCCTAGTCGTCGCGGTCTGCAACCTGCCCATCTTCGGTGGAGGCATGCAGATTGCCCCGGAAGCCGACCCCGCCGACGGACTGCTCGACGTGGTCATCATTGAGAAGGTCGGTCCGCTGGCCGCCGTCGGGCTGCTGCGCGCAGTGTTCGCCGGCACGCACCCGGGACATCCCGCGGTCCGGATCGAGCGGTGCGCACGGGCAGAGGTCACGGGACCCGAGCTGACGGCATACGGCGATGGCGATCCACTGGGGCCCTTGCCGCTGATCTGCACGGTGGTGCCGCAGTCGCTGCACGTCATCGTGCCCGCCGACGCGCCCGCCTGATCGTTCTCGCGGGGTCGTTCTCACGTGGTCGTTCTCGGTTGATCCCACGGGGTAGCGCGGCACCGCGCGAGTCCTGACGTAGCCTGAGGCCTATGTCCGAGGCCGAGCAATTGTCCCCGGCGCAGCGGTATGCCGCCTCGCGCGAACGGGCCCGCCGCCAACGGTCACCGGCGGGTGAGTTCGCCGCCGGACTGGACTTCGAGCTGGATGACTTCCAGATCCGGGGCATCGACGCGGTGGCCTCCGGGTCCGGCGTGCTCGTCGCCGCACCGACCGGGGCCGGCAAGACCATCGTCGGCGAGTTTGCGGTCGCTATGGCACTGCAAACGGGCCGCAAAGCGTTCTACACCACTCCGATCAAGGCGCTGTCGAATCAGAAGTATCACGACCTCGTTGCCCGGCACGGCGCCGATCAGGTCGGCTTGCTGACGGGGGACTCCTCGATCAACGGCGAGGCGCCGGTCGTGGTCATGACCACGGAAGTGTTGCGCAACATGATGTACTCAGCGTCGTCGACGCTGATGAACCTCGGCTTCGTCGTGATGGACGAGGTGCACTACCTCGCCGACCGCTTCCGGGGGGCCGTCTGGGAAGAAGTCATCATCCATCTCGCGGACAGCGTGCAGGTGGTGTCGCTGTCGGCCACCGTGAGCAACGCCGAGGAGTTCGGCGAGTGGCTGCGGGCGGTGCGGGGAAACACCGAGGTGATCGTCAGCGAGCACCGCCCGGTCCCGCTGTGGCAGCACATGATGGTCGGCACCGACATGTTCGATGTCTTCGTGCAGACTCCCGGCACGGTGGCTGGCCGCGACCACGGAATGACCCGGACCAATCCCGATCTGGTGCAACGCATCTCCGTTGCTGAGCGGGCGTCCGGGTGGCGCCGCGACGATGCCGGCGGACCGCGTGGGCGCAAAGGCAAGTCACGCTCGTCGTACGAGCGATCATCCTCGAACCGCACGTCGTCGCTCGGGCCCTCGGACCACGACGACTCACGGGTGAGGCACGGGCGTCCACCAGCCCACGGCGCCAGTCGCGCCGACGTCATCGAGGAGTTGGACCGCGCCGGCTTGTTGCCCGCGATCACGTTCATCTTCAGCCGCGCAGGGTGCGACAGTGCGGTGACGCAGTTGCTCACCCGTGGCATTCGGTTGCTGCCGGATGACCTCAGCCGCCAGATTCGGCATACGGTCGCGGACCGGGTCTCCGGACTCAGTGAGCCCGACCTCGCCGTGCTGGGCTACGCCGAGTTCGCCGAGGGGCTCTCCCGCGGGTTTGCCGCGCACCACGCCGGGATGTTGCCGCTGTTCCGCGAGATCGTGGAAGAGCTTTTTTCGGCCGGTTTGATCCGGGCGGTGTTCGCCACCGAGACCCTAGCGCTGGGGATCAACATGCCGGCCCGCACGGTGGTGCTCGAGAAGCTGGTGAAGTTCAACGGCGAGCAGCACGCGCCCATCACCGCCGCCGAATACACCCAGCTGACCGGTCGCGCGGGACGGCGCGGGATCGACATCGAGGGGCACGCCGTCGTGTTGCACCGGCGAGGGGTCGACCCGGTCGACGTGGCAGGGCTCGCCTCGACCCGGACCTACCCGCTGCGATCGAGTTTTCGCCCCAGCTACAACATGGCCGTCAACCTGGTCGCGCAGTTCGGCCGTGACCGGGCGCACGAGCTGTTGCAGGCCTCGTTCGCGCAGTTCCAGGCCGACCGCGCGGTCGTCGGCTTGAGCACCCAGGTGCGCCGGCATACCGAAGCACTGCAAGGGTATGCCGAGGCCATGACTTGCGAGCTCGGCGACTTCGCGCAGTACGCCCGGATCCGGCAGCAGATCACGACGGCCGAGAAGGCGGGCGCCCGCCGTCGTAGCGCACACCGGCGCTCCTCCATCGCCCAGTCGCTGCAGGACCTGAAGCCCGGTCAGGTGGTCTACCTGTCCAGTGGTCGGCGCCGGGGGATGGCCATCGTGCTGCGCAGCCCCCGCAAGCCGACCGCCAGTGCGGAGCCCACCGTGCTGACCAGCGAAGGGCAGGTCCGCCGAATCGGTGTGGCCGAGTTGGAAGAGCCGTTGACCGCGCTGGAGACCGTGCGGATCCCCCCGAACTTCAATCCCCGCAACGCCAAGTCACGGCGGGACCTGGCTGCGACCGTGCGGGCCCGGGTGCCCGACGACGCCCACAAACGTCCGAAGAACGCCCGCAAGGCGCAGCTCGAGGCCGACCCGGAGACCACCGCCGAGATCGACCGACTCAAGACGGCGCTGAAGCGTCACCCCTGTCACCCCTGCCCTGAGCGCGAGGAGCATGCCCGGTGGTCCGATCGGTGGTGGAGGTTGCGGCGAGAGACCGATGACCTACAGCGCCGGATCGGCACGCGCACCAACACCGTGGCTCGCACCTTCGAACGGATCTGCGACCTGCTGAGCGAGTTGGGCTACCTCAGCGCGGATGGTCAATCGGTGACCGAGAAGGGCCAGCAGTTGCGGCGGATCTACACCGAGCATGACCTCGTCGCCGCGCAAAGCCTCAATGCGGGCACCTGGCTGCGGCTGGACGCGCCGTCGCTGGCCGCGGTCATCTCGATGCTGATCCACGAGCCGCGCACCGAGGAGACCTCGGAGTCGATCATGCCCAACGTGGAAACGGCGGAGGCGTATCACGAGATGGTGGCCATCTGGTCGCAGCTGCAGACCAACGAAGCGGCCCACCGGCTGCCCAACACCCGGGAGCTGGACGCTGGCATCGCCTCGATGGTCCACAAGTGGGCTTCGGGTCGCAGTCTGGAGGAAGTGCTGCGGGGCAGCGACCTGTCGGCCGGGGATTTCGTGCGGCGCTGCAAGCAGATCATCGACCTGCTCGGCCAGGTGCGCCAGGCCGCCCGCCAGGCGGAGCGTTCCGAGGTCGCGGCCGTGGCCAGCCGGGCGAGCGCCGCGATGTTGCGGGGCGTGGTAGCTGCCGACCGGCTCGACTGACCTCTCCACCAGGAGACCGGCCGGGCGCGACCCTGAGGTGGGGGTCGCCCACGAGACACGAGATCACGGCTCGATCTTGAGCGCCTTCAGCAGGCGTTGCACCGAGTTGCCGATGCCGTAGGCCTCGATGTCCTGTCCGAGCGTGCCCGGGTCGGCAATCTCGCGGGGGAGGGTCAACGGTCGATCGGGCAGCGGCACGTCGAGAGCCACGTGGACGACCAGCGGGGCGACATCGAGGTATGCCGAGGCAGCCTCGAGATTGTTCCGTTTGACGCCCTTGATGGCCGGGTCGCCACTGTCCACGGCCTCGCGAACCCCAGCGAGCGTGCCGTAGGCCTCGATCAGTTGCGCCGCCGTCTTATCGCCGATGCCCTTCACCCCGGGCAAGCCGTCACTGGTGTCCCCGCGCAGGGCGGCCATGTCGGCGTACGCCTGACCCGTGGGCACCGCATACCGCTGCTGGAGTTCGCTCTGGGTGATCAGGTCAGCATTGCGGACCCCTCCGCGCGCGGTGTACACCACCCGGACCTGCGCCTGGTCGTCCACCAGCTGGAACAGGTCCCGGTCGCCGGTGACGACGTCCACCGGCATCCGACCGTGGTGCAGGTGGGTCAGCGTGCCGATGACGTCGTCGGCCTCGTAGCCGTCCGCCCCGAGCACGGGTAGCCCGATCGACTCGATCACACGGCGCAGGATCGGCACCTGGACGCCCAGTTCCTCGGGTCCCTCCTCCTCGACGTCGCTGCCCTCCACCAGCCGGTGGGCCTTGTAGGTGGGGATGGCATCAACCCGGAAGGCCGGCCGCCAGTCGTTATCCCAACAGCACACCACGTGCGTCGGCTCGAACCGGGTGACCAACGTGGCGATCATGTCGAGCAATCCGCGCACCGCGTTGGTCGGCGTGCCGTCCGGACCGGGCTGTGGCTCCTTGACGCCATAGAAGGCGCGAAAGTACAACGACGCGGTGTCGAGCAGGACAAGACGCTGAGACGGGCTCATGGATCACTAGGCTATGGCGTTATGGAGCCGCTGGACCGCCACATCGTCACATTACTGTCCGAGGACGCTCGGATGAGCTTCACCGACCTCGGCAAGTCCGTGGGATTGTCGACCTCGGCGGTGCACCAGCGGGTCAAGCGGTTGGAGAAGGCAGGCGTCATCTCGGGCTATCGCGCCACCATCGATCACGCGGCCGTCGGACTGCCGTTGACCGCCCTGATCTCGGTGGCACCGTTCGATCCCTCCGCCCCGGACGACATACCCGAACGGCTCTCGGACATCGCGCAGATCGCCTCCTGTTGGTCGGTCGCCGGGGACGAGAACTACGTATTGTTGATCCGGGTGGGTCGTCCGCAGGATCTTGAAGAGCTGTTGGCCACCATCCGGGCCCAGGGGCAGTGCAGCACCAACACCACGGTCGTCTTGTCGACCCCGTGGGAAGCTCGGGCGGCCATGCTGCCCGAGGCGCCCATCGAGGCGTGACCATGTCGACCGTTGGCTAAACGAAGGAGATGTTGTGCGCATTCTGTTCACCGGAGGGTCCGGCAAGGCCGGCCGGATCGTGGCTCCGTACCTGGCGTCCCAGGGGCACACGGTGCTCAACGTCGACCTGGTCCCGTTGGGTCACGACGACGTCCACGACATTCGCGCCGATCTGACCGACCCAGGACAGGTCTGGAGCTCGTTCTTCAGCTACACCGACAACGCCGAGCTCGACGCGGGCCAAGGCCCACCCACCATCGATGCCGTGGTCCATTTCGCGGCCATTCCCGCGATCATGCTCAGTGCCGACTGTGAGTGTTTCCGCACCAACACTGTCGCCACCTACAACGTGCTGGAGGCCGCCACCCGCCTGGGGGTGCGCAAGATCGTCCTGGCCTCCTCCGAAACGACCTACGGCATCTGCTTCGCGGACGGGTTGGTCGACCCGCCCCGTCTGCCGCTGAAAGAAGAGGATCACCAGCGGCCACCGATGGACGCCTATGCCTTGTCGAAGGTCTGCAACGAAGCGACGGCACGAACCTTCCACGAACGCACGGGCGCGGACATCTACGCCCTGCGGATCGGCAACGTCTGGGACGACAGCGACTACGCGAACCTTCCTGCCTACCTGGCCGACCCCGGACTGCGACGGCGCAACGCTTTCAACTATGTCGATGCTCGTGATCTGGGGCAGATCGTCGATCGAGCCGTGCGCACCGACGGCTTGGGGTATCAGGTGTTCAACGCCACCAACGACACCAACGTGTCACACCTACGCGCCGCAGAACTCGCCGCTCAGTTCTTCCCCGGCGTTCCGCTGGATGAGGACACCGGGGAGTTCGAAGCCTTGATGTCGAACCGCAAGGCCCGTGACGTGCTGGGCTTCACCCAAGAGCACGATTGGCGCGAACGGGTCTGAGCCGCGCCCGCGCGGGCCCCCGCGGCTAGGCGCGGGCGATCGGTGCGTACTGCGCCCTGGTGATGCTCGCGAGGTCGCCGGGCGAGAGGTCGAGGTCCAGGCCGCGGCGACCGCCGGAGACCAAGATCGTGGCGTGCCCCTGCGCTGATTCGTCGAGCACGGTGGGTCGTGGTCTGCGCTGCCCGATGGGGCTGATGCCGCCCACCACGTATCCGGTGCTGCGTTCAGCGTCTGCGGGCTCAGCCATGAACGCCTTCTTCACACCCACGGCAGCCGCCAGCGCCTTCAGGTCGAGCATGCCGCTGACCGGGACGATGGCCACGATGAGGCCGATGTCGGTCTGGGCGAGCAGCGTCTTGAACACCCGGGTGGGATCGATTCCGAGGGCGTCTGCGGCTTCCGCGCCATACGACAGCGCGGCCGGGTCGTGGTCGTAGGCGCGCATCTCGTACGCGATCCCGGCTGCGTCGAGGGCCACCGTCGCCGGCGTCCCACCGCCCTTCTGCTTCTTACCCACATCTTCAGCCTACTGAGGACCGAGTGCGCTCCGTTGCACTATGCCAAGGCGCTGAAAGCGAGCACAGCGGTCACGAGCTGCCCCGGTCGACTCCCAGAGCACTCTCCGGACGTCACCGAGCGCGACGAATCAACGTAGGGGTATGCCATCTGTGTCGCCGTCGGCCCGCGGCCCGTGGATGCGGCGCTCGGATTCAGCGATAGGGATGTCGTTGATTGAGGCTTCGCGTCGTCGCATCAGCCCGTCGTCGTCGAACTCCCAGTTTTCGTTGCCGTAGGAACGCCACCACTGCCCCTCGGCGTCGAGCGACTCGTATTGGAAGCGCACAGCAATGCGATTCCCACTGAAGGTCCAAAGGTCTTTGCGGAGCGCGTAGTCGAGCTCACGAGCCCATTTCGCAGCCAGGAAGTCTCGGATATCCTGTCGGCCAGCCAGGAAGGTGTCGCGGTTGCGCCACTGGCTGTCGACCGAGTACGCCGCCGCGACACGGTCGGGATCACGCGAGTTCCAGGCCGCCTCCGCGGCGAGCACTTTCTTCCACGCCGAGGCTTCGTCGAAGGGTGGAAACGGTGGTCGCTGCTCATTCATGGGTGTTCCTCGGTGGGTTGTCCCGGCATACCTGATGACCGATATGCGCTCCGTTGCACCATGTCAACGCGCTGAGAGCGCGCACAACGGTCATGGGCCAGTATGCGGTCTCGGTGTCAGACGAGCTGCGCGACCGAGGCCTCGCGTGAGCTCTCGGCGGCGGCCGTGGCCCGTTCGTCGGCGGCGGCAACGTCTCCGTGAGTGCGCCACCAGTCCTGCCCGGACTGCGGAAGGGTGAAGATCGGGTCGTAGTAGGCGTATTCGGCGCTCGTCACGTCGACGTCCTCCGCCTCGATCGATGTGCGGTAGTTCTTGCGCCAGTAGGAGATCCCGCGCTCGGTGTCGTACTTGTCGACCTGGTGCACCCAGCGCTTGCCGACGAACGGCACGTCGCAGACGATGCGCGGGGTGGCAAACCCGGGCAGATACCCCATCATCGCGTGCTGCAGATGTTGCGCGTCGGCCAGCGAGACTCGCCAGTGCTCGCTGAACGGGATCATGTCGCACATGTAGAAGTAGTAGGGCGTGATCGACGCCCCGTCGGTGAGCGCGAAGCACAAGTCCAGCAGGTCTTCGGTCGTGGCGTTGACCCCGCGCATCAGCACGCCCTGGTTGCGGACGTCACGCACGCCGGCATCCAGCATCGCCCGGGTGGCGTCGGCGACCAACGGGGTCACCGAGTTCGCGCTGTTCACGTGAGTGTGGATGGCCAGTCCGATTCCACGACTGCGTGCGGTGGCGGCCACGCGCGCCACGCCTTCCACCGTGTCGGGGGCGAGCCAGTGCTGTGGCAGGCCCATCAGCGCCTTGGTGGCCAGCCGGATGTCGCGGATCGAGTCGATCTGCATCACCTTGTCCAGAAACGACTCGAGGTTCTTCCACGGCATGTTGGCCACGTCACCGCCGGAGACCACCACGTCGCGAACGGTCGGGGTGCGGGCGATGTAGTCGAGCATGGCCTGCTGACGATCGACCGGTTTGCCGGCCATTTTGAGCTTGACCACCGTTGGTGTGGAGTTGCCGACCAAGTCCATCCGGGTGCAGTGGCCGCAGTATTGCGGACAGGTCGGCAGCAGCTCGGCGAGGACCTTGGTGGGATAGCGGTGCGTCAACCCCTCGGTCGCCCACATGTCGTGCTCGTGCAGTGAGTCGCGGGTGGCGAACGGGTGCGAGGGCCAGTCGGCGCGCCGATCCGAGAACACCGGCAGCATGTAACGGCGGACCGGGTCGGCGTAGAAGGCGGCCGTGAACGGTTCGCCAGCACTCGGCATACGACCGGGGTCTCCGTGCTGGGCCCAGGTGATCTCGCTGACCATGGTGTTGATCATCTGCGGGGGCAGCAGCATGGACATGGTCGCCCGCTCGCGTTGATCCTGCTCGAGGTCGGCATAGAAATCGTCGGTCAGCAGCGGCCCCATCAGGTCGCGCAGCTGGCCCACGTTCTTGATGCAATGGGCTCGCTGCCACTGGACGTCGGCCCACTGCTGGGCGGTGACCGTGCGCCATCCTGGGTAGCGCGTCCAATCCGGCTCGACCAATGCGTGCTGTTGGTAGCGGTACGGTTGCTCCATCTTTGCGGCCATACATGCCATGCTACGTAGATCATCCGGCGAAACGGAAGACACGCCGGAAGATTTCTTGCCAAACCGTGATTTAGGAGGACGTATGTCGACCGGCTCGCCGTTCGGGCTGCACCGGGTCATCGGGACGACGAGCTCCGTCCTGCCTCAGCAAGCGTGGCGGCTCGACGCAACGCCACGCTTGCTCTCCCGGGACGAGGTCCTGATCGACGTCGAGGCGCTGCACCTCGACGCCGCGTCCTACCGACAGCTGGCCGACAAGCACACCCTCCCGGCGGGGTCCATCGACGGCGACGCGGTGCGTGCCGACGTCCTGGCCATCATCACCGAACGCGGCAAGATGCAGAACCCGGTCACCGGCTCCGGTGGCATGTTGATCGGTCGGGTCGCCGAGGTGGGGGAGCAGTCCACGCTGGGGATCCGCGTCGGCGAGCCCGTGGCCACGTTGGTTTCGCTGTCACTGACGCCGCTGCAGATCACCGACGGGCTGGCACGCTGGGACGGTCTCAGTGACCACGTGCCCGCGAGCGGCCACGCGATCCTGTTCGGGCGCTCCATCGCCGCGGTGCTGCCGAGCGACCTGGCCCCTGAGTTGGCGCTGATGGTGATGGACGTCTGCGGAGCACCAGCATTGGTGCGAAGGGTGGTCCGCGAACACACCCAGCGCTACGCGAGCCCGCCCACGGTCTGTGTGCTCGGCGGGGCGGGTAAGTCGGGGGTGCTGTCGCTGGCCGCCGCCGGTCGAGCGGGCGCTGGTCACCGGATTGCGGTCGTGCGCGATGAGCGTGAAGCCGCTCTGCTGCAGGGCGCCGACGTTGCCGAGGAGGTGGTGATCGGGGACGCCACCGATTCCATCGGCCTCTGCGACAGCATCCGTCAGGTCGGTGGCCCCGCCGACCTCACCGTGGTCTGCGTCGACGTGCCGGGGTGTGAACAACCAGCCATCATGGCCACCGCGGACGGGGGCACCGTCATCTTCTTCTCGATGGCCACCCACTTCGCCGCGGCGGCCCTCGGCGCCGAGGGCCTCGCCGCCGACGTCACGATGCTCATCGGCAACGGATACACCCCCGGTCATGCGGAGCTGGCGGTAGATCTGCTGCGGACCACCCCCGGAGTGCGCACGGTGTTCGAGTCTCGCCTCAAGACGGCGCAGACTACTGACTCATGAGCTCTCCGCAGCGCACCCTCCTTCGCCATGCCCGGCTCCACCCGGGGTCGCCCACGGGCGTCGCCGTTCACGGCTCACCATCCCAGCCCGGCCCGGGCCACCACGACCCGACCGGTGGCCCCACCGCCCTGCTGACCAGCGGCGACCGCGTGGTCTGGGTGGGCAGCGACGACGACGCACAGCGCGCGCGCGACGATCTCGACGAAGCGGCCGGCGATCGGGTCATCGACTGTGCCGGGGCCTTGGTGACTCCCGCCTTCTGTGACGCGCACGTGCATCTCACGATGACCGGCCAAGGCCTCGACGGTATCGACCTGTCCGGCACACAGTCGGTCAGCGAGGCGCTGCGCCTGATCGAGTCTGCGGCTCGGCATACCCGAGGCCGTCCGATCTATGCGCACTCCTGGGATGAGACACGCTGGGCCGAACGACGCCCGGTCACCGCCGGCGAACTGGACCGGGCGACCTACGGCGGGGTGGTCTACATGCCCCGCATCGACGCTCACTCAGCCAGTGTGTCCTCGGCGATGGCCGCGGCGGCCCGGGTCCACGGACTCGACGGATGGGACGGGGACGGGCACGTCACGCGCGCCGCGCTGACTGCGGTGACCAACGCGTTCACCTCCGCGATGACGGCCGATGACCGCGAGCACTACTTGGACCTGGCGCTGCGTGCTGCGGCCGAGCGTGGCATCGGGCTGGTCCACGAGACCGGCGCGGAGCACATGACGTCCTTCGACGACATTCACCACGTCCTGGAGGCCGGCACCCGAGCGGGGCGCCCCGGCACGGTGGCCTACTGGGGACTGCTGTTGGACGATCCGGATCAGGCCCGGGAGTTGCAGCGGCACCTGGGCGTGCTCGGACTCGCGGGCGACCTATGCGCCGACGGGTCCTTCGGCTCGCGGACCGCGCATCTGCGGCAGCCCTACCTCGACGACTCCGGCCAGGCCGGCACGGAGAGCGGATACGGATACCTCAGCGTGGCGCAGATCCGTGACCACGTGGTGGCCTGCACCCGCGCGGGTATGCAGGCGGGTGGGCACGTCATCGGGGACGCAGCCCTGCACACCATGGCCGAAGGCTTCGCGGCCGCCGCCGAGGTTGTCGGCACGGAAGCGATTCGGGCGGCGCGGCACCGGTGGGAGCACGTCGAACTTCCCGATGCCGACGTGCTGTCGGTGATGGCGGATCTGGGCATCTGGGCTTCGGTGCAACCGGCCTTCGACGCTGCGTGGGGTGGCGAGCACGGCATGTATGCCGCCCGGTTGGGTCCGCAGCGTGCCTTGGCTGCCGTGCCGTTGCGGGACATGGCCGACGCCGGTGTGCGATTGGCCTTCGGGTCGGACAGTCCGGTCACCGCGTTGGACCCCTGGGCCGGCGTCCGTGCCGCCGTCACGCACCACAACCCTGCTCAACGCCTGCGACTCGACGAGGCGTTTGCCGCGCACACCTCGGCTGGGTTCCACCTGGCGGGGCGCGCCGGTGGGTTCATTACTGCCGGCGCGCCCGCGACGTACGTCATCTGGGAGGACCCCAGCGAAGGCGACCGCCGCTGGGACGACAGCGGGCTGCCCGACCTGAGCACCCCGGATCAGCCCGCGCCGATGGCGCTGCGCACCGTGGTTGACGGCCATGTCGCGTTTGACCGCCACGAGCCAGCAGTCAGGACCTGACGATGGGAAGGACACCATGAGCACCGCACCGACGCTGGGCAGCACTGCAGGACTCCTCGAGCTGGACGAGGCGGTCGTGCGCCAGGCTCGCGAGCTGACCGCGCAGCTGGGCCAACCGGTGGTGGACATCGCGCGCTCGCACACCACCGTCTCGGTGGAACGCGCCACCCTACGACTGGCCGGTTTGTCCGGTGCCGACCACGAACGCGTGCCTTGGGTGAACCATCTGCTGGACGCGGTGCGCGGTCAGGTCGGACTGGAGCACGGAGTGTGCGGTCCGGTGTGGGATGCGCTCGTGCGGGGGCAGGCCCCTGATCTGCTCACCCTTGCTCAGAAGGCCAGCGCGAGCGCCGTGGACTTCCGGGTGCCGACGGGACAGGACCGCGCCGCTGCCCGTGCCGCAGCGCACGCCGCCGTGCGGCCCGGGATGCAGCGCATCGACCAGCAGCGAGTGGCTCGCGAGGAGCTGATCCGCAAGCACGGCGACCCGCCACAGCGACCCTGGATCTATCTCATCGTGGCGACCGGTGACATCTACGAGGACATCCCTCAGGCGTTGGCCGCAGCGCGTGACGGAGCGGACGTCATCGCCGTGATCCGCAGCACGGGTCAGTCGCTGCTGGACTACGTGCCCGAGGGCGCGACCCGGGAGGGTTTTGCCGGCACGTACGCCACGCAGGAGAACTTCGCGCTGATGCGCGCTGCACTGGACGAGGTCTCGGCCGAACTGGGCCGCTATATCCGGCTGACGAACTACGCCTCCGGCCTGTGTATGCCGGAAATCGCGGCGCTGGCCGGGATGGAACGTCTGGACATGATGCTGAACGACTCGATGTACGGCATCTTGTTCCGCGACATCAACCCGATCCGCACGTTCGTGGATCAGCGGTTCTCCCGTCAGGTTCACGCGCGGGCTGGGATCATCATCAACACGGGCGAGGACAACTATCTGACCACGGCCGATGCGGTCGAGGCAGCCCACACCGTGACCGCCTCGCAACTGATGAACGAGTTCTTCGGCAAGGAGGCTGGTCTGGCCGACTGGCAACTGGGTCTGGGACACGCCTTCGAAATCAACCCGGACGTTCCGCAGTCGTTCCGCCTCGAGTTGGCGCACGCCCTGCTGGCCCGTCAGCTCTTTCCCGACGCGCCGTTGAAGTGGATGCCCCCGACCAAACACATGACGGGGGACATCTTCAAGGGCTACCTCCTGGACGGGTTCTTCAACCTCGCGGGTGTGCTGACCGGGCAGTCGATCTTGTTGGTCGGCATGATGACCGAAGCGGTGGTGACACCGTTCCTGTCCGATCGGGGGTTGGCGTTGTCCAACGTGCGCTACGTCCTGAACGCCGCCGGCGGGCTGAGCGAAGATTTCCGGCCGCCCGTCGACGGGTTCATCCAGACCCGCGCCCGTCAGGTCCTCGCCGAGACGGTGGATCTGTTGCGAGAGATCGAGCGGACCCCTGCCCGAGCGGACGCCTCGCGAGGTGCTTCGCTGCTGGATGCGATTGGTCGCGGGACCTTCGGCTCGATGAAGCGCCCGGCCGACCGCGGGAAGGGAGGCGAGGGGGTAGCGCTGAAGGCTCCCAGCTTCTTCAATCCTGCGGTCGCGCAGCTGGAGGCCGACGGATGGGGAGGGGACCCCGCGTGAGTCACATCATCCGCCCCTACGGCGACACCACCGGGGACGGGATGGTGCAGATGTCCTTCACCCTCCCGCTGCCGCACGACAAGGTCACCGAAGGCGCCGCCTTGCAGCTCGCGGCGAAAATGGGCATGGCGCCGGCGATGCTGGTGCATGCCACCGCGATGGGACCGGAGCACACCTTCTGTGTCGTCTACGGCTCGACCACACATCTGATCGACGTCAGCGCGGTCGAGGTGCTCGAGCGCGACTATCCGTTGCTCTCGCCGAAGGAGATCAACACCAGGATCAAGGAGTCGCTGCAACGACCACTGGTGGTCGTGGGCGCCTGCATCGGCACCGACGCTCATACCGTCGGGATCGACGCCATCTTGAACATCAAAGGCTTCGCCGGCGACAAGGGGCTGGAGTACTACACCGAGATCGCTGTCATCAACCTGGGCGCGCAAGTCTTAGTGCCTGAGCTGGTCGAGCGTGCCCTCGCCGAGCGGGCGGACGCCGTGCTGGTCAGCCAGGTGGTCACCCAACGTGATGCCCACTTGCACAACACCGCCGAGATGTCGGCCGCCTTCCGCGAGGCCTACCCAGCAGGGCGGGTGCCGCTGCTGGTCGCGGGGGGACCACGCTTCGATGAACGCAGCACCACCGAGCTCGGCGTGGACCGCATCTTCGGGCGCGGCACCACACCGGCAGATGTGGCCTCATACCTCGTGCATGCCATCACCGAAAGGCAGCAGCCATGACCGACCCCACTCCTCCCACCGCGGCACAGCACCCCGCCCGGGTCGGCATGCAGGTGCAGCATCGACGCTACGTGTCCTACCAGCACGCGCATTACGCAGGCAATCTGGTGGACGGTGCCTACGGGATGGCCCTTTTTGGCGACGTCGCCACCGAGATGTGCATTCGCACCGACGGCGACGAAGGACTGTTCGCTTCCTACAGCGACGTCCAGTTCCTGGCCCCGCTCGCGGCCGGGGACTGCATCGAGGTCAACGCCACCCTGGTCCGGGTCGGCACGCGCAGCCGCGAGATGGAGTTCGCGCTGCGAATCACCGCTCGTGGCAATCCCGGTCGAGGCGGCTCGGCCGCCGACGTTCTGGAACCGCCGCTGGTGGCCACCACGGCGCGCGGCGTCGTGGTGGTGCCCTAGCCCGTGTTCCGAGCCGCCTGGGCCAGCGTGTCGACCGCAAAGCGTTTGGCCAGCAAGGTTTGCTGCTGCTCGGGGCTGGCGATCTGACCCAACTGCGTGAGCATCTCTATCAAGCGCGGCGGGATCTGCACGCTGGAGGCGCCCCAGTGAGCAATCTCGTCGACGGCCAGGTCGAGATATTCCGCGAACGTCCACTCCCGAGACACCAGCCTGGATACACCCTCGTCGTCGTACATCACCGTCGGAACCTCTCCGGTCTCGATGATCCGGTGCATGATCGTATGCAGTTCGTTGACGACCTGGGTCGCCGTCGTCGGATCGTTCACCCCCGGGGACAGCGCCCGCTCACCGATATCGACGAGCTGGCGGATGCCGAAGGTGATGTCTTGTTCCGTCGAGCGCCGCCAGCCGATGGTCAGGTGTTTGCGTACCTGTGCGGGCCAGTCGACCGATTCCTGGGCAGCGGTGAGACGGATGATCGCCACCGGTTGAGTAGGGACGACGTAGGTCCCCAGCGGGTGGACCAAGGTCACGCACGCGTCGTGTCGGGCGGCCAGCGCCATCAGCGAATGCTGGTCCACGTAGTTTAGGTAGCCGTTGTCATTCGCCTCCACGACGACCTGCAACGGCCCGGTGGCCGAACTCGCGTCCGCTGACCCCCCAGCGGGATCCGTGCCGTTGGTCGGCGTCTGCGCCGCCTCCGACTCCGATCGACCTCGGTCGATGAGGCTCAGCGTCTCCTTGCCGACGGTGCGGATGATGGTGTCCACCGAGATGGCCTGGGTGATGTGATGGATGAACGCCAAGAACATGGCCACCGAGGCAAGCACGAGGACGAACGCCACCGACAACGCGATCTGCGGCACCGGTTCGGGGTTGCCTTCCGAGGATCCACTGACGTTGCGCATCACGGTCAAGGCGTAGACGAAGGAGGCGTTGAACACTCCGAGGGTCACCTGCGGCACGCGGTCGTCCAGGAAGGTCCGCAGCACCCGAGGCGAAAACTGGGAGCTAGCCAGTTGCAGCACCACGATCGTGATGGAGAAGACCAGCCCGGTGACCGAGATCATGGCCCCGGCAATGGTGGACAGCATCGCCCGAGCCCCCGCCGGTCCTGCTTGGAACAGGAACGGGACGTATTGGCCGATTCGCTCATCGACCTCCGGCAGGAGCACTCCGGCGGCCAGAGCAAAGAGGCAGCACAGCGCCGGGATCATCCAGAACGGTGAGAAAACTCGACTCCACACCCGTCCTGCGCCCCCGGTTCGACGAGGCTCCGGTAACGGTGCCGGACTGTTGGGATACACATTGGAGGAAACCACAGGTCTGTTGTACCCGATTTTTCCCGTCGGCGTGTCGAAGCCGACACGCCGACTCGACCCGATTTTTCAGGTGGACAGCCTCCCTCGGGGGGCCCTGCTGACCTGCGCGTTCGTGTGTTCTTGCTGGTCAGCGGGAAGTTGACATGTGCAGTGAGGGAACTAGGTTGGGTCTTACGTCCGGTGTCGGCAGCAGTCAGGTGACTCACGGCATGTCCGCTGTGCGAGTGCGCAGGCGGCGCGGACGCGCCAGGGCATCATCGAGCCCAGTAGACAACAAGGGGTGTCACGCCGGTCACACGGCTGTCCCTTGGCCCCACCGGCTCGGTGGGCCCTGGCAGCACTTTCTGCGTGTGGTCCGTTCGAGCACGCAGGGCCGTCGCTTAGGGTGTGAGCGTGCTGCCACGCTTCCTCCTCGCAGCCCTAGGCGGCCTCGGTCTGTGGTTGGCCTTCCCGGGCACCAACCTCTGGTATTTGGCGCCCCTCGGCATCACGGTGATCGTGTTGGCGCTGACCGGCGTGGGCCCCTTACGCGGAGCACTGCTCGGCCTGGTAGCCGGGTTGGCCTACTTCGTGCCGTTGCTGTCCTGGTCCGGCATCTTCGTCGGGGCGCTCCCGTGGTTGGCCCTGGCCACCTTATCGGCGCTGTACATCGCCGCCTTCGGCGCGGTGACCGCCTACCTGCAGGGCGCAGGACCACAGGCGCGCGTGCGTCCGGTGGCCGTAGCGGTGGCGTGGATGGTTGCGGAGTTCGCACGGGCCAACACCCCGTTCGGTGGTTTTCCCTGGGGCCGTCTGGGCTTTTCTCAAGCCGACTCGCCGGTGCTGGCCATCGTGCGTTGGGTCGGGGTGCCCGGCCTGGGGTTCGTGGTGGTGCTCTGCGGAGCCTTGCTAGCCCTCGGCATACGCAGCCTGTGGCCGGGTCCCGGTGCGACGGCGAGGGGGAGCGCTCGTCGAACGGTGATCGCGGTGACTTCGACCGCACTGGCTGCCGCCGTGTTCCTAGCCCCGGTGCTGATCGGGCGGCCAACCGACGGACCGAGTCTGGATGTGCTCGCCATCCAGGGCAACGTCCCTGAGATGACGTTGGAGTTCAACGCCCAGCGGCGTGCCGTCCTGGACAACCACGTCGAGACGACCAAGGAGGCCGCTGACCTCGTAGCGACCGGTGAGATCCCCGCCCCGGACGTGGTGTTGTGGCCGGAGAACTCCTCCGACATCGATCCGCTGCGCAACCCAGACGCTGCGACGGTCATCAACGAGGCCGTCGAGGCGATCGATGCCCCGCTGGTCGTCGGCGCTGTGTTGGCTCCACCGGAGCAGGACCTGGCCAACGTGAGCCTGCTCTATCTACCTGGGCAGGGACCGGTGCAGTCCTACGTGAAGCGTCGTCCGGTGCCCTTCGCCGAGTACATCCCGTACCGAGACTTCTTCAGAAACTTCTCCGACAAGGTCGACCTGGTCAGCACGGACTTCGCGGCCGGTGCCGGTGTCGGGCTACTCGACGTTCCGCTCAGCGACACCGCGGGTGTTCCTCGCACCGACACCCTGCACCTGGGGGTGGCGATCTGTTTTGAGGTCGTCATCGATGACGTGATGGCCGACACGGTCCTAGCCGGTGCGGACGTGCTCGTGGTTCCGACCAACAACGCTACGTTCGGCTTCACCGACGAGTCCGAGCAGCAGCTGGCGGCATCACGGGTCAAGGCTGTCGAGCTGGGACGCTCCATCGTGCACATCAGCACGGTGGGGGTGAGCGGGTTCGTCGCCCCTGATGGGTCGGTGACCCAGAATACGGCGTTGTTCACCCAGGCCATCCTGTCCGATGAGGTCATCAGGCGCACCGAAGTGACTCCAGCGGTGCGGGTAGGCCCCTGGCTGGAACGCGTAGCGGCGGGGGTGCTGATCCTGATGGTGGTGAGCACCGCGGTGGGTCGGGTGGCTCAACGCAGAGCGGTCCGCCGCTCCAGTGGTGAACGCTTCGATGATGAACGCTCCGAGGGTGGACGAGTCCATGACGGCTGGCCGCACGATGGATGGGCCACCGATGAATGGGCTGACAATGAGTGGGCTGACGACGGATGGGCTGAGCGGGACGGCGCTGACCCGGCGCGCTCGGACAGGTCGTGAACGTGCCTGTGGGTGATCGTCCGCCCGGGATCGGCGAATCCTCGGTATGCGTCATGGTGCCGACGTACAACGAGATCGACAACCTTGCGGACATGATTGACCGGCTTCGCAGATGCGTCCCTGCCGCCACGCTGGTGATCCTGGACGACGCATCGCCGGACGGCACCGGTGAGCTGGCCGACACCATCGCCGCTGACGATACCTGCGTGCACGTCCTTCACCGACCGCACAAAGAAGGTCTCGGACCGGCGTATCTGGAGGGGCTCGCGTGGGCCCGGTCCCACGGATTCGCCGCAGCGGTCCAGATCGATGCCGACGGGTCACATCAACCCGAACAGTTGCCTGCCTTGCTCACCGCAGCCCAGAGCGCAGACGTGGTCATCGGCTCGCGGTGGGTGCCTGGGGGAGCGGTGCGCAACTGGCCGATGCACCGCAAAGCGCTCAGCTTGGGTGGCAACCTCTTCGTCAGGGTGGCGTTGGGCATACCGATTCGGGACGCCACCGCTGGTTTCAGGGTCTACCAGTTGGCCGCCCTGGAACAGATCCGCCTTCAGGATGTGGCCTCTCACGGCTATTGTTTCCAGGTCGATCTCACGCTGCGGGCACACGACGCGGACTTGCGGATCGTCGAAGTTCCGATCGAGTTCGTCGAACGCGAGCACGGCAACTCCAAGATGGGCACCAGCATCGTGGCCGAAGCGTTGATTCGAGTGACGGTGTGGGGAGTGCGGCGTCGAGTGCGCCAAGCACGAGCATCGCTGAGCCTCGCGAGCCGTCGTCGCTCAGACCGGCCCGCGCACACGATCGAAAGGACATGATGAGCACCGCGCAGTCATCGGCGACGGGCCCTCGCAGGCAGGGCCGCCGGGTAGGTCGGTGGATCTTCCTGGTATTGCTGCTCATACCGCTGCTCGAGATCACCACCATCATCCTCGTGGGCCAAGCGGTGGGTCCATGGTGGACCTTCGGGGCGCTGATCGCCCTCAGCGTCCTCGGCGCCTGGCTCGTGCACCGTGAAGGCCGCCGGACGTGGCACCGGCTCCGCGAGGTCCTGCGCCGTGGTCACCCGCCGGCCAAAGAGCTCACCGATGCCGGCCTCGTCCTGGTGGGGGGAGCCCTGCTGCTCACACCCGGCTTCTTGACCGACGCGTTGGGACTGTTCTTCATTCTTCCGCTCACCCGCCCGATCACTCGCGTCTGGCTGCAAGCCGTCGTGGCCAGCCGCCTGCTGGGGGAGTTCGGTCATGGCCGACCGGGTCAGGGCGCCGGTCGCGGGAAGAATCCCCCGCGTGCCGGCCGGGGAGAGATCATCGAGGGAGAGATCATCGATGAGTCACCCCGTGGAGCCGCAGACCCAGGTGATCCCACCGGCGGGGCCACCTCAGGGGATCGCTGAGCGACACGCAACCACACGGCGCAGCGACGCCCGGCTGGAGATCAGCCGGGCGTCGCTGGAGCATGAGCGGGCTACGCGCCTGCGATCACGCCGTGCGCTTGCGGGAAGGCTTCTCGCCACGCCTCTGGCGAAGGAGGGTGAGTCGTTCTTCGAGCAGTTCTTCGAGCTCCGGGATGGAGCGACGCTCTAGCAGCATGTCCCAGTGCGTTCGCTGTGGCTTGGTCGCCTTCAGCTCCGGCTCAGGTCCGTCATTCAACTTCGCGATCAGGCCACAGCGGCATTCCCAGACGGCTGGGATCTCGGCCTCGACCGAGAACGGCAACTCGCTGACGTGTCCGTCGGGGCAGGTGTAACTGGTGAGGGTGCGGTCACTGAACGTGACGCCCTCATCACTCTCAAACGACAGCCAACTGAGATTGGTGCCGCGCAAAGACCTTTCAGCCATTGTGCAAACTCCCCTCGTGTCCATGACACGGTATGAGATGGGTGGTACGGATAAGGAACGCTTCGCGATGGCAATGTGTTCCGCACGGGCAAAACGTCGCGCGCGGACGAGTTCAGGAGCAGATGAAAATCAGCAACGGTGGCGATGACCATCTGCGCGAAGCCAACTCATAAGTTTAGCG
>JBASAZ010000290.1:0-4329 GCA_049650845.1 Ornithinimicrobium sp. | reverse complement strand
GAGGCCTGGGCCCACGACTACGGGGATGTCGTTCGGATGGCCATTCGTTCGCCGGGTCGTCCGAAGATGCTGAGGATCTCGGCGGGTTCCTCACCGGTGCTGCCGAACCAGTGCGGCAACTTAGCGTCGAATGAGGCGACGTCGCCGGGGCCAAGCACCTCGTCCTGGTCGCCGAGGATGAGACGCATGTGCCCGGACAGAACGTAGATCCATTCGTGCCCGTCGTGCGCCCGCGGCTCTGGGGTGGCCTTACTGGTCGGGATAACGATCTTCCATGCCTGCGGACCATTGGGCTGCCGGGTCAGCGGGATCACCGTCCGTCCCTTGACCTGACGAGGCTTGAGCCGGAGACGCGGATCGCCCTCCTCGGGCGCCGCTACGAGGTCGTCCACCGGCACTCGATAGGCGTGCGATAGCGCAAGGAGTAGTTCCAGGGTGGGCCGCCGCTGTCCGGTTTCGAGCCGGGACATCGTGCTCTTCGAGATCCCGGTCGCCGTCGCAACAGCGGTAAGGGTCATCCGGCGTTGTGTGCGGACTCGCTTGAGCCGGGCCCCCACCTGGTCGAGCACGGCGGCGATGGCCGCTGCTGAGGTGTCCTCCACCCGACCCATCTGACTCCTCTTTCCCACAAACAGCAACGTTCGTAGGTGAAGATCCCACCCGGGGTCAGCCTTGAGGCATGAATCAATACGACGTCGTAGTCATCGGCGGAGGAGCGGCCGGCCTGTCCGCAGCCCTGGTCCTTTCTCGTGCCCGACGCAAGGTCCTCGTGGTCGACGGCGGTGAGCCACGCAACGCCCCGGCCACCCACATGCACCGCTACCTCTCACGCGACGGAACCCCACCGGCCGTGCTGCTGGCGACCGGTCGCCGCGAGGTAAGGAGCTACGGCGGTGAAGTCATCGACAGCATCGTCACCGACCTCACGCCCGACCGAGGCAGCGGCTTCGGGGTCCTCTTGGTCGACATGCAGCGAATCTCGGCACGGCGACTGCTTGTCACCACGGGCTTACGCGATGATCTGCCGGACGTCGCCGGCCTTCGCGCCCGGTGGGCCCGGGATGTCCTGCACTGTCCCTACTGCCACGGTCACGAGGTCCGCGACCGTCAGCTCGGCGTGCTCGGTGGGACGCCAGGCGCGCTCCGATACGCGCAGATCGTTCGTCAGTGGACCCACGACCTTATCTACTTCACCCCACCCGGGGTCCTCACCGCTGCCGAGCGGGCCCAGCTGCGCGCCCGCGCTATCGGCGTCGTCGAAGGCAGCATCGACGCGCTGGTCATCGACAACGCGGACCACCTGCGCGGTGTGCAGATGTGCAGCGGTTGCGTGATCCCACGCGAGGCGCTCTTCGTGCCACCCCGCTTCGTCCCGAACAACCTCCTCCTCCTAGACCTTGGTTGTGACGTCGATGCCGCCGGGTGGGTCACCGTCGACGTCACCGGACTCACAAGCGTCCCGGGAGTCTGGGCCGCCGGCAACGTCGTCGATCCGCGGGCCCAAGTCATCACCGCCGCGGGCGCCGGCTCCGCGGCAGCCATCGCGTTGAACGCCGACTTGGTCGACGACGACGTGCGCAACGCGGTGCGCGACCTCGCAGACTCAGCCACCGCAAACACCCACCCGACCCCGAAGGAGTCGCAATGAGCACCCCACCCTCCAGCCCCACCGCGCAGCCACCCCCGATTTCCATCCCCGGCATTCCCGGGCCGCCGAGCAAGCACCAGCTAGCTCTGATGATCTGGCTAGCCGTGTTCCCAACCCTGACCGTCCTTAACCTCGTACTCGGTGACTGGCTCGGGACGCGCTCACAGGTCATGCGCACTTTCGTGCTTGCGACCATCGCCGTGCCGATCGTCATCTACGGACTGATGCCACAGCTGCACCGGCTCCGCGGACAAGTCCTGACCCGCATCACCCCACCCACCAAGAAGTCGGTGACGGTGTCGGGACGTCGCGGGCTGAACGCGCTCACATCCACTGTGACCGGGAAGCTGCGGCTCATCTTGAAGCGGCTCCGGGAACCATCGCTGGCCACGTCCCCGCAGCCGGATCTGACCAGGGGCCAAGGCGCGCGAGCACGGCATACCTACGGTCCACGTCGGGTCTCACGAACCAACCAATCAAAGGAGAAAGCCATGTCACGAAGGATGATCGCGGTCATCGTAGGCATTCTGTTCATTGTCCAGATGGTCACCGCCATAATAGGAACTTCACTAATCCAAGCCTTCGTGGACGGTGACACAGCTAGGGCACCGATGGCAGTCGGTGTGCTGTTCATGATGTGTGCCGGCCTCGCCGTGGTCGGCATCGGCCTGCTCATGTACCCCGTTCTGAAGGCGGTCGATCAGAGACTGGCCATCTGGTATCCGATACTCAGGATCACCGAATTCACCGTCTCCACCGTCATCGGTGTCTATCTCTTGACCCAGTTGCAGGTGGTCCCGAACCACATGTTGTGGGTCTACATTCCAACCGGTCTCGGCGGCCTAGTCCTGACCTACCTGCTCTACGTCTCCCGGCTGGTTCCACGTCCGATCGCTGTGCTCGGCCTTGTCGGCTATGCACTGCTCGCGGTGGGAGTGCCGTTTGACCTCCTCGGCGTTCTCGACATGAATGAGGGTCCTGGGCAGGTCCTACTCGCGCCAGGTGGATTGTTCGAGGCCTTGGCCTTGCCGATCTGGTTGATCGCCAAGGGCTTCAACTCACCCTCGTCGCAACGGGAGCTCAAGCCCCACCGGTTGGTGACAACCTGACGGGCGCCGCTCGTGCTGCCTCTACTCCCGCGGCAGAGGAAGGGACGGGTGCCACTTCCGTGACAGAAGTGGCACCTCCCTCATGTCCTGAACCCTGCCCAGCGGCCGCAAAACACCCGCAATATTCGGAGTGAACCCTGCGGGAGCCCAGCCCCATGGTCAGCGCACCGAGGGCCGGCACCTCCCAGCCGGTGCGGCCACCGTGCTGAGCCGACGCGTCGAGCAGTCTGTGCAGCCGGGCCTGGTCGGCCTTGAGGGCGGTGATCAGGCTGTTGCCCTCGTCGTTGCGCGCGAGGGTGACGTCACTGGGTCGGTGGGACCGGTGATCGTCCAGGTGAGTGTTGACCGTGATCTGGTAGATCGTGGGAGTGGCCGGGGTCACGCGATCCGTCCGCTCAGACGTGGGGTATGCCGCGGCCGTTCAGCCACCGGTCAGGCCGGCCTCGTAGGCGGCGATGACCAGCTGGGTACGGTCGCGCGCGTCCAGCTTGGTGAGCAGTCGACCGACGTGGGTCTTGGCGGTCGCTGGGGACATGTGCAGAACGGCACCGATCTCGGCGTTGCTGCGCCCGCGGGCGACCTCGACGAGGACCTCGGTCTCGCGGGCCGTCAGGGAGTCGAGCCAGCCGGGTCGCGCCGGGGTGGCCGGGGTCTGCACGAAAGCGGCGATGAGCCGTCGCACCAGGGACGGCGCCAGCACCGACTCGCCGGCGGCGACGGTGTGCACGGCGGCGAGCAGGTCGGCAGGTCGGGCGTCCTTGAGCAGGAACCCGCTGGCCCCCGCCCGCAGGGCGGCGTGGACGTACTCGTCGAGGTCGAAGGTCGTCAGCACGATGACCCGGGTCTGCTGCAGGGCCGGGTCGGCCGTGATGGCCGCGGTGGCGCTGACTCCGTCCTGACCGGGCATCCGGATGTCCATCAGGACGACGTCGGGTCGGGTACGCCGGACGACCCGCAGCGCGCTGTCACCTGACTCGGCGGTGCCGACCACCTCGATGCCCGGGTCCGAGGCGAGCAGGGCGGTGAAGCCGGAGCGGACCAGGTGCTCGTCGTCGACGACTACGACGCAGATCATCGCGACTGCCGCGTGCCCACGGGCAGGCTGCCGGTGACCAGGAACCCGCCGTCCGTGGCCGGTCCGGCGCTCAGGCTCCCCTCCAGCGCCTCGGCGCGCTCCCGCATACCGGCGATGCCGTGACCAGGGCCGGTCAACACCACACTGGCGGCGTCCGCGCCGGTGCCGTTGTCGCGGATGCAGATCTCGACCCGACCGTCGCGGTGGCTCACCTGCACGCTGACCTCGGAGGCGTGCGCGTGCCGGACCACGTTGGTCAGCGCTTCGCGGGTGATCCGGTATGCCGCCGCGCTCACCTGGCGAGGGATCTGCTCGGCGTCCTCGGGCAGGGTCAGCGCCACGGTGAGCCCGGTCGAGCGTGCGGTCTGAACCAGGTCGGGCAGGTCGGTCAGTCCCGGTGCCGGTCGGTAGGCCGGCTCGTCGTCGCGCAAGGTGGCGACCACGGCGCGCACCTCGTCCAGGGAGTCGCGGCTGAGCGCGGCGATGTTGTCCAGCGC
>JBASAZ010000289.1:0-10335 GCA_049650845.1 Ornithinimicrobium sp. | reverse complement strand
GTCCAGGCTTGAACGAGTCCAAAAGAGCCGGTGGATCGCCTCCACAGATGGCTGGTGGGCGTAACGTGAAGAGGGTGGGAGCGACTGTCACATCGGTAGGTGCGTGGGCGTTGAGGAATCGCCGCTTAGTCAGGGTTCCGAGCTGGGCCTACCGTCACCATCTCGGCTGGATCTTCGCTCCCCACGGTCGAACTCCAGCTCACCCGGGCTTGGGGGCGCCGGGGCGGGCGTAGCGGACCCAGGTGATCGCGATGCACAGCACGGCGTAGGCCGCGCCGATGATGTAGAAGGTCGTGGGGGACATCAGCGTGAGCCCGACGCCGAAGATGAACGGACCGAAGGCGGCGATGGCGGCGGTCCAGCCGATCACCCCACCGGCCTGACGGCGCTCGAAGATCATCGGCATCTGCTTGAAGGTCGAGGCGTTGCCGATGCCGGTGAACAGGAAGATCGCCATCATGCCCCAGAAGAACCGGCTGAAGTCACCGGCCAGGGCATCGGCCGAGCTGATATCCGGGGTGAGCGCGGGGATGGTCCACAGGATCGAGGCCAGGATGCCGATGCCGGAGATCAACGTCCAGATCGCGCCGCCCATCCGGTCGGTCAATGGCGAGAAGAAGACGCGTGCAGCGGCGCCGATCAGCGCCCCCCAGAACACGTACGTCACCGGGTCGGGCACGTCATAGCCGCTGATCAGCAGCTCGGCCGTGGATCCGCTGCCCGAGACGATCTCGGAGTTGCCGGCGCCGAAGAGGTTGCTGCCCAGCAGACCGAACTGGGCGGCCAGGCCCGAGAAGGTGCCGAAGGTCATGATGTAGAGAATGGTCATCAGCCAGGTGTCGACGTTGCCGAAGATGTCGAACTGCTGCTTGATGTTGGCCTTGACCGGCACCGACTTCAAGAACGTCCAGGCCACGAGGGAGCCCAGCAGCATCAGCGGAATCCACACGAAAGCCGCGTTCTGATACCAGACCTCGCGGTCCGCTCCAGCGGTGACGGTCATCCGCTGGCTGCTGCCCAGGAAGCCGATCATCCCGAAGCCGATCAGCCACGGCGTCAGCAGCTGGACGAGCGAGACCCCGAAGTTGCCAATGCCCGCCTGGATGCCGAGCGCTGTGCCCTGCATCCGTTTCGGGAAGAAGTAGGACGTGCTGGGCATGAAGCCGGAGAAGGCGCCGCCACCGATGCCGGCCAGGAAGGCCAGGGTCAACAGTTCCCAATAGGGCGCCGTCGGGCTCTGCACCCGCACCCCCCAGCCGAGCACCGGGAAGATCAGCAGGGCCGTGGTCAGCGCCACCATCTTGCGAGTGCCCAGGATCGGCGGCAGCACCATCCAGACGATCCGCAAGAGCCCGGCGGCCAATCCGGGCATCGAGGCCAACCAATACAACTGCGCCTGGGTGAAGTCGTATCCCAGCGCGTTCAGCTTGGGGATGATCGCGCTGGGCAGGAACCAGGCAACGAAGCACAAGGTGAGGGTGAAGGTGCTGATCCACAGGGTGGTCCAGGCCAGCTTCTTGTCCCAGACTTCTTCGTCCTCGGGATCCCAGGAGTCCAGCCATTCCTTTGATGTCGCGGTGGAGCTCATGCGTGGACCTCCTGGGTTTGTGGGGCGTGGGTCTCGGGCTGTTCGAATTGGGTGGCGAGCTCAGGGGAGCCCTGGTGCAGCATGTGCACGACGGTCCAGTGCATCCAGGCGAGACAGATCGCGGTGAGGATGAACAGCACGAAGAAGGTGCTGGTCGGGAAGCCGGACCATGCCTTGGTGTAGGCGAACAGCGGCGGTAGGAAGAAGCCGCCGAGACCGCCCAGCATGCCGACCAGGCCGCCGACCGCCCCCACGTCGCGCGGGAAGTACTCCGGAATGTGCTTATAGACCGCGGCTTTGCCCACTCCCATCGCGCAGCCCAGCACGAAGACCACGATCGTGAAGGGGATGATCCCCATCGCATAGGGCAGGTGCTCGGTCTGCGTCCCGTCGGCCTGGTCGATGACGATGCGGCCATTGGGCATCATCAGGATGCCGGTGCAGACCAACATGACCACGAAGGTGCCGTACATCGAGCTGCGGGCGCCCCACTTGTCGGAGAACCAGCCGCCCACCGGCCGAAGCAGCGAGGCCGGGAAGATGAACAGCGCGGTGAGGAGGCCTGCTTTGGTCAGCGTGACGTCGAAGTTGTCGAGGTAGTAGGTCGGCAGCCACGCGGCCAGGGCGACGTAGGCGCCGAACACCGCGCAGTAGTAGAGGCTGAACCGCCACACCCGGATCTGTCTCAGCGGGGCCAGCCGCTCGGGCAGGCTCCGGCCCGAGCCGGGCACGATGTCGTTGCGGGGCGTCAGCGTCCACGTCAGCACCGCGAGCGCAAGCAGCATCACGGCATACAGCACCGGCACCAGCCGCCAACCACCCTGGATGCCGAAGGCGAAGGTCATCCCTGCAGTGCCGAGGATCAGTGGCGGCCCGATGAACTTGGTCACCGAGGCCCCGACGTTGCCGGCGCCGAAGATGCCCAGGGCCAGACCTTGTCGAGCCCGCGGGGTCCACGCGGAGTTCCAGGCGATCCCGGCGGTGAAGGAGTTCCCGGCGAAACCGACCAGGAAGGCCAGCGCCAGCAGGGGCCCGTAAGAATCCACCAACGACACCAGGTACGTCGGGATAGCCGTGGCCACGAGCATCACGGTCATCACGAGGCGTCCGCCGTAGCGGTCGGCCAACATGCCGGCCGGAAGTCGCCAGATGGAGCCGTTCAGCACGGCCACGGCGATGACCCAGGACAGCTGCACCTCGCTGAGTCCGAACTCTTCGGAGATGGGTTTGCCCAGAATGCCGAACATCAGCCAGACCGCGAACATCGCGGTGAAGCCGATCGTGGACAGGGTCAACACCCTGGTCGCGCCGCGGTGCTGGTCTGGGGATGTCATCGGGCTCCTCGTGCGTGACATGACGCATCTGAAGGGGGTCGTGCGAAACAGTGGTGCGAAACATACGACCCCCGGTAGGGCTCGCAACAGGGCACAAAGACCCTGGTCGGCGTCCTGGTGACCGCATAGATTCCGGGTTCTAGCCACCTCCGGAAGCCGGATCGAGTTCACCCCGACAGGAGAAACGCATGAGGGAGCGCAGCCTGCCCAGCTCGGCTGGTCTGGACGGCAGGATCAGCGAGGCGCTGGTCGGCACCCGTCGGTTCTTCACCCGGGGGGAGGTGTCGGCCGACCAGCGCTCGATGCACCTCAAGGGTGGTCGCAGCGGAGATGCGTTCTATCGCGACCGGTGGAGCCACGACAAAGTGGTGCGCTCCACCCATGGGGTGAACTGCACCGGCTCCTGCTCGTGGAAGGTCTACGTCAAGGACGGGATCATCACCTGGGAGTCTCAGCAGACCGACTACCCCTCCACCGGACCGGACAAACCCGAGTACGAACCCCGAGGGTGCCCGCGGGGGGCGGCGTTCTCCTGGTACACGTACTCGCCCACCCGGGTGCGCTACCCCTACGTGCGGGGCGTGCTGCTGGAGATGTATCGCGAAGCCAAGGCCGAGCTCGGTGACCCGGTGCTGGCCTGGGCCTCCATCGTGCAGGACACTGACAAAGCGAGGGCCTATAAGTCCGCCCGCGGCAAGGGTGGGCTGATCCGCTCCACCTGGGCCGAGGCCACCGAGCTGGTCGCCGCCGGATACGTCTACACGATCAAGCGGTGGGGCCCGGACCGGGTCGCCGGCTTCTCGCCGATTCCGGCGATGTCGATGGTCAGCCATGCCTCCGGCTCGCGGTTCACCTCGCTGATCGGCGCCCAGATGCTCAGCTTCTACGACTGGTATGCCGACCTGCCGGTGGCCTCGCCGCAGGTCTTCGGCGACCAGACGGACGTCCCGGAGTCCGGCGACTGGTGGGACGCCGGATACCTGATGATGTGGGGTTCCAACGTGCCGTTGACCCGAACGCCGGACGCGCACTGGATGACCGAGGCCCGGTATCGCGGTCAGAAGGTCGTCGTGGTCAGCCCCGACTACGCCGACAACGTGAAGTTCGCCGACGAGTGGCTGGCGGCCGCTCCCGGCACCGATGCGGCGCTGGCTATGGCGATGGGCCACGTCATCCTGCGTGAGTTCTTCGTCGACGCCCAGGTCGACTACTTCACCGACTACGTCCGCCGCTTCACCGATCTGCCCTACCTGGTGGCGCTGGAGGCCGCCGAGACCGAGGACGGGACGGCATACCAGCCGGGCAAGTTCGTGGTCGCCGCCGACCTGGACGTCCCCGAGGCGAGCAGCGAGCACGCCGACTTCAAGCCGGTCTTGGTCGATAACCGCACCGATCAGGTCGTCGTGCCCAGGGGGTCTTTGGGGCACCGCTTCGGCGAAGAAGGGATGGGCCAGTGGAATCTGGACCTGGGCGAGATCGAGCCGGCGCTCAGCCTGTACGACGGGCCGCACGGTGAGTCGGTGAGCGTGCAGCTGCCGCGTTTCGACGGCTTGGACGGCCAGAACGCTGCCGCGCTGCGGGGCGTGCCGGTGCGCGAGGTCGGCGGCCGGGTGGTCACCACGGTGTTCGACCTGATGCTGGCCCAATACGGCGTCGCACGGGACGGCATGCCAGGGCAGTGGCCCAGCGGGTATGACGACGCGCACGCGCCGTATACCCCCGCCTGGCAAGAGGACATCACCTCGGTGCCGGCCCAGGCGGTGGCCCGGATCGCTCGCGAGTTCGCGCAGAACGCGGCAGACACCAGCGGTCGCTCGATGATCCTGATGGGCGCCGGGACCAACCACTGGTTCCACTCCGACGTGATCTATCGAGCGATGTTGATGCTGACCACGATCACCGGCTGCCAGGGCCGCAACGGTGGCGGCTGGGCGCACTACGTGGGGCAGGAGAAGTGCCGGCCGATCACCGGCTGGGCGCAGTTGGCCTTCGGTCTGGACTGGTCACGCCCACCGCGGCAGATGGTGCAGACCGCCTACTGGTATCTGGGGACCGACCAGTGGCGTTACGACAACTACCGGGCGGACGGCTACGCCAGCGGCCAGGGCAACGGCACTTTCACCGGCAGGTCGCCAGCCGACCTGGTGGCTCAATCGGCCCGACTGGGCTGGATGCCGTCCTACCCGACGTTCAACCGCAACCCGCTGACCATCGCCGACGATGCCAAGGCGGCCGGTCAGACCAGCGCGGAGTATGTCGTGTCCCAGCTCAAGGCGGGCGAGCTGCGCTTCGCGGCGGAGGACCCGGACGCGGAAGAGAACTTCCCGCGCGTGTTGACCATGTGGCGCGCCAACCTGCTCGGATCCTCGGCCAAAGGCAACGAGTACTTCCTGAAGCACCTGCTCGGCACCGACCACGCGGTCAGCGGCAGCGAGGCCAGCCCGGAGAACCGGCCGCAGGACGTGGTGTGGCACGACGAGGCACCCGAGGGCAAGCTCGACCTGCTGTTGACGTTGGACTTCCGGATGACCAGCTCGACGATCTTCTCCGATGTCGTGCTGCCGGCCGCGACCTGGTACGAGAAGCATGACCTCAACACCACCGACATGCACCCCTTCATTCACTCCTTCAACCCGGCGATCAACCCGCCCTGGCAGACCAAGACCGACTGGGACGCCTTCCAGCAGATCGCCGACGTCTTCTCCCGGTTGGCCAAGGATCACCTGGGCACGCGCACGGACGTGGTCGCGGTGCCCCTGCTGCACGACACCCCGGACGCGATGGCCACCCCGCACGGCGCGGTCAAGGACTGGAAGCACGGCGAGTGCGAGCCGGTGCCGGGGCTGACTATGCCCAAGATCGTCGAGGTCGTGCGGGACTACGGCGCCGTCGGGGAGAAGATGAAGGCGCTGGGTCCGCTGTTGGACACGCTCGGCACCACCACCAAGGGAGTGACCTGCGACGTCACCCGCGAGATCGACTACCTCAAGCACAAGAACGGCACCGTGCACGGCGGCGTCGGAGACGGCCGACCGAGCCTGGCGACCAGCATCAAGGCGTGCGAGACCATCCTGGCGTTGGCCGGCACCACCAACGGGCACCTGGCCACCCAGGGGTTCCAGCATCTGGAGAAGCGGACGGGCGTCGAGCTGGCCGACCTGGCCGCCGAGCACCAGGGCAAGCAGATCACCTTCGCCGACACTCAGGCCGCGCCGGTGCCGGTGATCACCTCCCCGGAGTGGTCCGGCTCGGAGACCGGTGGCCGGCGATACAGCCCCTTCACCATCAACATCGAACGGCTCAAACCGTTCCACACGCTCACCGGACGCCAGCACTTCTATCTCGACCACGACTGGATGACCGAGATCGGCGAGGGGCTGCCCACCTACCGGCCTCCGCTGAACATGACCCAGATGTTCGGCGAGTCGGCGTTGGGCGAGGTCAACGAGCTGGGCGTCTCGGTGCGGTACCTGACCCCGCACAACAAGTGGTCGATCCACAGCGAATACCAGGACAACCTGTTCATGCTCTCGCTGTCCCGCGGTGGTCAAGGGATCTGGATCAGCGACATCGACGCTGCCAAGGTCGGGATCACGGACAACGACTGGGTCGAGGCGGTCAACCGTAATGGGGTGGTCGTCGCCCGGGCCATCGTGAGCCACCGGATGCCGGAGGGCACGATCTACATGCATCACGCCCAGGACCGGCTGATCGACGTCCCGTTGACCGAGACGAACGGGCGACGCGGCGGCATACACAACAGCCTGACCCGGATCATGATCAAGCCCAGCCATCTGATCGGCGGCTACGCGCAGCTCTCGTTCGCCTTCAACTACCTCGGCCCCACCGGCAACAACCGCGATGAAGTCACGATGATCCGGCGCCGTTCCCAGCAGGTCGACTACTAAGGAGGCAGTAGATGCGAGTAATGGCGCAGATGGCCATGGTGATGAACCTGGACAAGTGCATCGGGTGTCACACCTGTTCGGTGACCTGCAAGCAGGCGTGGACCAACCGCTCCGGCACTGAGTACGTGTGGTTCAACAACGTGGAAACCCGCCCCGGTATGGGGTATCCGCGCGGCTATGAGGACCAGGAGGAGTGGAAGGGTGGGTGGACCCTCGGCAAGGGCGGTCGACTCAAGCTCAAGGGCGGCGGACGGCTCAACAAGATGCTCAACATCTTCTCCAACCCCAAGATGCCGAACATCTCCGACTACTACGAGCCGTGGACCTACGACTACGAGACGTTGCTGAACGCCCCCGCCCAGGAGAACATCCCGGTGGCCCGGCCGCACTCGCTGATCTCCGGCAAGCCGATGAACGTCGCGTGGTCGGCGAACTGGGACGACGACCTCGGCGGCTCGGCGGAAGTCGCCAGCAAGGACCCGATGCTCAAAGGCATCGAGGACAAGGTGAAGTTCGAGTTCGAACAGACCTTCATGTTCTACCTGCCGCGGATCTGCGAGCACTGCCTGAACCCCAGCTGCGCCGCCTCGTGCCCCAGCGGCGCGATCTACAAGCGAGAAGAGGACGGCATTGTCCTGGTCGACCAGGACAAGTGTCGTGGCTGGCGGATGTGCATCACCGGCTGTCCCTACAAGAAGATCTACTTCAACCACAAGACCGGCAAGGCCGAGAAGTGCACGTTCTGCTACCCCCGGGTTGAGGTCGGCATACCCACGGTGTGCGCCGAGACCTGCGTGGGCCGGCTGCGCTACATCGGGCTGATGCTCTACGACGCCGACGCGGTGCTCGAAGCCGCCAGCGTCGAGGACGACCAGGACCTGTACGAGGCGCAGCGTTCGGTCTTCCTGGACCCCGATGACCCGGCCGTGCAGGCCGAGGCGGAGCGGGCCGGCATACCCGCGGACTGGATCGAGGCCGCGCAGCGCTCGCCGATCTACGCACTCATCGAGAAGTACCGGATCGCGCTGCCGCTGCATCCGGAATATCGCACCATGCCGATGGTCTGGTATATCCCGCCGCTGTCGCCGGTGGTCGACGTGATCAAGGACACCGGCTACGACGCCGAAGACAAGGCCAACCTGTTCGCCGCCATCGACACGCTGCGTATCCCGGTGGAATACCTGGCCAACCTGTTCACCGCCGGCGACCCCGCTCCGGTGGACGCGGTCTTGCGCAAGCTGGCGGCGATGCGCTCCTACATGCGCGACATCAACCTCGGTAGGGATCCCGACGACGCGATCCCCGCGGCAGTAGGGATGGAGGGCGAGGACATGTACGACATGTTCCGCCTGCTGGCCCTGGCCAAATACGAGGATCGTTACGTCATCCCGGCGGCGCACGCCGAGCAGGCGCACTCCCTGGAGGAGATCGGCACCGACTGTCCGCTGAACGACGAGGGCGGGCCGGGGATGGCCGCCGAGGGTTTCCTTGGCGAGGGTTCGGGGACGCCGACCCCGGTGGCCATCGAGAACTTCCGGATGCTGCAGGCCCGGCAGACCTCGGACACCCTAGTCAGCGGCGAGGAGAAGCGGGGCCGGGTGAATCTGCTCAACTGGGACGGCAAGGGTATGCCGGAGGGCTTGTTTCCGAGTCAACACCAGGCGGGTCAGGACCCGGGTGCGCAGGCGACGCCGACCGGGGATGCCACCGCTGCCGACGACTACGACCGAGAGCACACCGCGGCCGACGGCGAGGTCCGCTGATGCTCTGGCGACGCAACCGGCGCTCTCGACCGGACCTGGATCGCCGACACGTGGCCGATGCGTGGCAGATCGTGTCCCTGCTACTGGACTACCCGGACGAGACGTTGGTCGAGCGCCTGCCGATGTTGACCGGCGTGATCCGGGACCTGCCCGAGGCGGTCGCCGAGCCGCTGTCGCGGCTGGTGGACCATCTCGGGGCGCAACCCCTGGGTCGGCTGCAACGCGACTACGTGGAGACCTTTGACGTGACCCGCAAGTGCTGCTTGCACCTCTCCTTCTTCACCCATGGCGACACCCGCAAGCGCGGCGTCGCGCTGGTGCAGTTCAAGCAGGCCTACCGCCGGCACGGGGCAGAGATCGACGAGCTGGAGCTGCCGGATCACCTGTGTGTCCTGCTGGAGTTCGGTGCGCTGCACGATGTCGACACCGCCTGGAAGCTGCTGAACGACCACCGGGTCGGGATCGAGCTGTTGCATCGCGCGCTGACGCGCAAGGACTCGCCCTGGACCGACGGCATACGGGCGTTGCGTGCCACCCTGCCCACGCTGGCCGGTGACGACGAACAGGCGTTGGCCGCGTTGATCGCTCAGGGCCCGCCCACCGAAGAGGTCGGTCTGGACTCCTCGCCGTACTCCATCGACCCCCGGCTGAACCCGAAACCGGAGTCGAGCGCCACTCATCTGGGAGCAACCATCCCGGTGGGTCTCGCCGCCGCTCAAGGAGTGAACCAATGACCGAGTTTCTGTGGGTGATCGTGCCCTACGTGTGTCTGGCGATCTTCGTCGTCGGTCACCTGTGGCGCTACAAGTACGACAAGTTCGGCTGGACGACCCGATCCTCGCAGCTCTACGAGTCCAGGCTGCTGCGGATCGGCAGCCCGCTGTTCCACTTCGGCATGCTCTGGGTGATCGGCGGGCACATCATCGGGCTGATCATCCCGAAGTCGTGGACCGATCCGTGGATGAGCGAGGAGGTCTATCACCTGGTCGCTGTGACCGGCGGACTGCTCGCAGGTTTCGCCACCCTGGCCGGCCTGGCCATCCTGATCTATCGGCGCCGCACCGTCGGCCCCGTCTTCTCGGCGACGACACCCATGGACAAGGTGATGTATGCCGTGCTGGCCACCGTGATCCTGCTCGGGGTCTGGAACACCGTCGGCTCCAGCGGGGTGATCCCGGCCGGCGGTGACTACGACTACCGCGAAGGTGTCTCGATCTGGTTCCGCAGCATCTTCTGGTTCCAGCCGCAGCCGGACCTGATGGCGGCCGCGCCGATCGGGTTCCGAGCTCACGGGCTGCTGGCGTTCTTGCTGTTCGCGCTCTGGCCGTTCACCCGGTTGGTGCACGTGTTCAGCGCTCCGCTGGGTTACTTCACCCGGCCCTACCTGGTCTACCGCAGCCGTGACGCGGGCAAGGGTGGGCAGATGGGGAGCCGGGCTCCGAAGCGTGGCTGGGAGCGGGTCCAGTGATGCACTCGACCACCGTCACCGCCACGTCGTGACGTCCGAGGTCGCCTTCGCCGCGGTGGTCCTGGCCGGGGGGCAAGGCACACGTCTGGGTGGCACCGACAAGGCGCTGCTCGACGTGGGCGGAGCGTCGCTGTTGAGCAGGGTGCTGGACGCCGTGAACGCGGCGGAGCGGGTCGTGGTCGTGGGACCGCGGCGACCTGGCTTCGAGCACGTCTGCTGGACCGCAGAGGAGCCGTCTGGGGGCGGGCCGTCCGCGGGAATCGTGGCCGGAATG
>JBASAZ010000288.1:0-2298 GCA_049650845.1 Ornithinimicrobium sp. | reverse complement strand
GATCGCTGACCGGTGACGGTTGGTCATACGGCGACCAGTGCCAGAATCTCATTCGCAGGACCGGTCGGTCACGATCTCGGCGTGTAGCTCTCACTTTGGCGTCGCATGATCTCGCGCATTGGGGTTCCACGAGGCACCCCGTAGACGGTTCCGGGGAAGTCCAGCGCTTCCTGGACCGCCCACAGGTCCTCGTGCCGGTCCGGTGAGAACAACTGGGCCGGATCCCCAGCTGCGATCCAACCGATCGGCACCACCGTGCCAGCAGGCAGGACGGAGTTGACGTGAAGAACGCTGTTGATTCGCAACTCACACCCGCTACCGACCCGGCTCCCGGGGAACATCGACACCCCGGTTGCAATGAATACCTCGTCGTCGACGTGGGCACCGTTCAGGTGCGCGTGCGGTCCGACCAGGACGGCATCACCGACGGTCAGGGGGTGCTCTGTACGGCCACGCAGGAGCGCGTTCTCCATGACCACTACGTCCGCTCCGACCCGGATGGGGCCGTGATCACCGTTGAGGACCGCGCCGTGCAGAACGCGGGATCCGGGGCCGAGGGTGGCATCGCCAGTGACCACCGCGGTCGGGGCAACCCATGCTTTTGCGTGAATATCAGCCATGCCTGGCACGGTAGCGGCACCGAGCGGGCACTCGGAACAGATCCCTGATCAATGCGCTCGGGTGACTGAATGCCATTCACTTGCGGGAGCGAGCTGGGTCACTTTGCTACCTGGTACGGCCAGAGTGCGGCCGGCAGGCAACGGTAGAGGCCGATTTACGGCGCCGATGAGCGTTCTCGAACGTGATCGGCGACCGGGTTGCACCGGTTGTCCCGCAGCGCGATCGCCGACCGGTGACGGTTGCGTTTGCGGGACTGTCCACGCTTCATCGGCGACCTATCGGGCGTGCTGCTCGTGGCGCAGCGCGACGGCTGACACGGGCGAGGTCGTCCGGCCTGTGCGTCAAGCATCCATATCGCACACCCGCACCTCGCTCGGCGGTGCGAAAGGCGCGTCGCGGTGGCATGCCCGCAGGCGGCAGGATGGCCGGTATGACGATCTCTCACCCGTCCACACCACGTCGCCGCGGCATCCTGGTCACGGGAGCGTCGCGGGGAGTCGGCGCCGAGGTGGCCCGCCTGTTCGCGGCCGTATGTGGCGACCGAGTTGCCGTGCACTACCGCTCGTCACGTGCTGAGGCCGAGGCCGTGAAGACCGGGCTCGAGGGCGACGGGCACACCGTGGTGCAGGGCGACCTGGCCGACCCGCAGCAGGTCGAGCGTCTCGTTGGGGAAGCCGCCGCTGCCCTCGGGCGCATCGATGTGCTGGTCAACAACGCCGCATTGTTCGCCGAGGACCCGGCCACGCAGGGAAGGCGACTCGACCTGAGCGTCGTGCGCTCGTCATACGAGGAATGGGTGCAGGGATGGCGCCGCACGACCGACGTCAACCTGCTGGGCACGGCCAACGTCACCTATCTCGTCGCGCGGCACATGCTGGAGGTTGATCCCCCACCCGACCTGCCCCGAGGGCGTGTCGTTTCGGTCGGATCGCGGGGCGCCTACCGGGGTGAGCCGCAGGTGCCGGCCTACGGCGCGAGCAAGGCCGGGGTGCACGCGATGACCCAGTCGCTCGCGGTCGCTCTGGCACCGCACGGAATCAGTTGCGTAGGCATTGCTCCCGGCTTCATTGCCACCGACATGGGAGCAGCCGTGCTCGACGGGCCAGAGGGCGATGCGGTGCGCGCCCAGAGTCCCTTCGGCCGGGTGGCCACACCGCAGGAGGTCGCGGCGGCGGTCATGGCGCTGGCCCATCCGGGCGCCGAGTGGGCTTCGGGCGCGATCATCGACTTCAACGGCGCCTCCCATCTGCGATGACACTGTCCGCCCCGCACGCGTCCGTCGCACCGTGCGGGGCGGCCGAGATTGAGACGATGGACGAGGTGATGGAAGCCGCCCGTGGCGCGCTGCGCGGGTGATCCGGTCGGCGGTGACCCATCGCCGTACGGGGATCCCCATTCGGTGACCGGCAACCATCTCGGCTACGGCTGTGTCGATCGAGGCGCGGTCACCGCGAGACGTTGGGCTCGTGGCGCGGGGGCAGATGTCACAGACCGATGAAGCCCTTGATGTCCAGTCCTCGGGACAACCCTTTGCCGTCCTCGAACGAGCGTTGATCACCGACCTCGAGAGATGGGCGCTTGGTGTGTCATCGTGTGCGCATGTTGCCCCGGGCGGGTTGAAGCTACTGGACGAAGCGATGTGGCGACCTGCAAAAGGGGTGATCGTCGCTGGATGGA
>JBASAZ010000287.1:0-20141 GCA_049650845.1 Ornithinimicrobium sp. | reverse complement strand
GGGTGGGTACGACTGCCCGGAGTCCCCCGGCGGTGGGTCTTGATCATCGTCGGGTCGCCGCGCTGGGTCGGGCGTACCCCATCCCGGCGGCGGTGGGAGAGCGGGAGACTGCTGGGGCATCGGCTGGGTGTACGCCGAGCTATCGTCCGCGTCTGGTCGGTACGGATCGTGGGAATAGGTTCCCTGCCCGTATGGCGCTTGCTCAGGGTGTGGGTTTCCCTGCGGCGCTGACATCGGGCTGTGAGAACTGGCAGCGTGGGCAGGACTCGCAGGACTCGCAGAACTGGCAGCGTGAGCGGTTGAGGGACGGCTCCTGCCCAGGAGCAGTGCGAGCACTCCCAGCGCAAGGGCCAGCAGGGCCACCACGACTCCAGCGACGAGACCCACCGGGCCGAGCAGTCCGGAGGCCGACGTTGATGGTGCTGCCGGCCCGACATACAGCGACTGTGTGGTCCCCTCGCAGGACAGCTCATAGCTTCCGGGGCCTAAGGACTGCGGAGTGCGAGCCACTTCGAAGAAGTCGCTTCCGGAGACATCGACCGCGAATTCGCGGGTGGGACGCTCCAGCGTGATGGATTCACCGTCGTCCGCGGCTCGGCATACGGTCTGCGTGCGGTCGGAGTCGGAGCGGGCATAGACCGATGCGCCGCTGCTGCTCACGGTGAGCGTTGCGCCGGGATTGAAGCCCTGCATGTTCGGGGTGGCCGTGCTGGCCACACCGACGACGCCCAGCACGATCAGCACGATGGCCGCCCCAGCCGCCGCGAGAGCCGCCGCGCTCGCGATCCGGGCAGCTGTTCCACGCGTCGTCGTTGGTTGTGCGCTCGGCACTGGTGCGCTCATGCGCAGAATCCTACGCACGGGTAATCTCGGAGCGTTCGACACTGAGACCACCTCTGCCCCTATCAGTCAGGAGAACCCCATGGGTTTGTTCGGCAAAGACGACGACCGCGAGAGCGCGAACGAAGACGCCGAGCCGGACAGCGACTCCTTCGCCGCCCGGACGTCGGTGGCGGCCGTGCGTAGGATCGTTAATGCCGGAATCGAAGGAGTCGGCCCACTGGATCCTGCCTCTGCCGTGGTTGCCGAAGCCCGGAAGTCACACGAGGGGGTCGAGGAGGCTATCGATGCCGTCGTGCGCGCTCACCTGAAGTTGGCGGCCGCAGGAGGATTCCTGACCGGCGTCGGCGGCCTCCTCACGATGCCCGTGGCGCTCCCCGCAAACGTCATCGGCTTCTACGCCCTGGCCGCTCGGATGGCTGCTGCAGTCGCCGAGATGCGCGGCTACGAACCGGACACCGAGCAGACCCGCACGGCGTTGATGCTCACGCTGCTCGGGGCGGATGCCGACGACATCCTGCGCAAGGCGGGGGTGGTCGGCGGCGGGACCATGGGCAGCATCGCCTTGAACCGTGTGCCGAAGGCGGCAGCCATGGTCATCAACAAGGGGTTGGGATTCCGCGTTGCCACCCGGCTGGGCGCCCGAACGATGGGTCGCCTCGGCCGCGCCGTCCCGTTGGCCGGTGGCGTCATCGGAGCGGGTCTGGACACCTACCTGATGAAACGGATCGCCGATCAGGTCCGCGAGGAGTTCCCCGCGATCTAGGGCTCGTCCACACCTTCGCTCCTGCACAGGCCGTCCCGCGCGGCGCAACGTTCACGCGGCAGGCTGCCGTTCGTGAGCACCGCACGCGACCTTCGCCGGAGCACCATTCGCAGCCTGGCAGACGCCATCGTGGCTCTGCCGTTTCAACTCGGCTACTACCCGAGATCGTCATTGGTCGTGATCTGCATGCGCTCCGCGGCCGATGAGGCTGCCTCCCGCGGCAGGACGCAGGGGTCTGTGGTGCTCACGGCACGAGTCGACCTGGCCCCGCCGCGGGATCACCCGCAGCTGCTGGCGGCGCTGGAGCCCGCGTTGCGTCGACCCGACACCGACATGGTGGCGCTGATCGCTTTCGAAGGTGTCTGCGCGCACGACCGTGATGCCACGGTACTGCTGCGGAAGGTGAGCCAGCGCGCCGCGGCATACCGAATCGGGGTCCTCGCACAGGCGCGGGTGCACGATGGGCGATGGCTCGACGTCACGCAGGACCACCACGTGGATCCCGCGCAGATCGGGCCGGGCGAGGCCGGCGACCGCAGATGGCAAGCGCTGCCCGACGAAGGGGACGTCACAGCGGTCTCGGACTACGTTCTCGCCGGCCGCGCGCCCGTTCGCGACCGGGCGGCGCTCGAGTCGCTGCTGCTTCCGGCCGACACCCACCTGGCAGAGGGGGTGCGGCGTCTGTGCGACGTCGCCATACCAGCGGATGCGCGGACCGAGCCCGGGCGCCACCTGATCTGGGACGCAGCCGCCCGCACCCTCGCTGCCGTGACAGGGTCGGAGCACGGGGGCTTGCCGGTGCTGAGCGCGCAGGGCCTGGCGTGCACGGTGGACGCCCTGGACGACGTGGGCTTTCGCGACGCCGCGCTGCAGGTGTTGATCTCCGAGCCGGTGGTGAGGGGCATGGAGGGCACGAGCCCCGCGGCCGACGTCCTCGGTTCGATCATGCCTGGTTCGGTGCGGGTCGACGCTGCGCTGTGCCTGCGACTGATGGGCGCCGCTGCCTATGCCCCCGCGCAGCGGTCGGCTCCGTGGCTCTCGCTCGTCGGATACGTGGCCTGGCATGCGGGGGAGGGGGCGCTGGCCAACATCGCGATCGGGGCCGCGCTGGAGGTTGATCCGAACTATTCTTTGGCGCGCCTCCTTGACGTGGCGTTGTCTGCTGCCATCCGCCCTCCGAGCCCGGTGTAGCCTCGGCCTTGCACTTGAACTGAGCATGAGAAAGGGATCAATGGCGATCGTCGTCGGATACGTGCCCACCCGTGAGGGGCGCGCGGCGTTGGACCGGGCCGCCCATGAGGCCGCGTTACGCAGTGTGACATTGGTAGTGGTCAAGTCAGCCCGGTCTGCGCGTGCCTTCGGCGCGGAGGAGTCGGGCCACTTTGAGGAACAGCTCGCCCGGATTGCCCAGACCTTGGAAGGCAAGGGCATCGCCCACGAGGTGCGTGAACGTGAGGGTCGGCAGGAGCCCAGCGAGGATTTGATCGCGGTAGCTGAGGAAACCGACGCGGACTTCATCGTGATCGGCCTGCGCCGCCGTTCGAAGGTGGGCAAGCTTTTTCTCGGCTCGAACGCTCAACGCATCCTGCTCGATGCAGCCTGCCCAGTGCTCGCCGTGAAGGCCCCAGAACAGGCCTGGTGAGCGGCAAGGAAACAAAACCACCCGCGCGACGTTTTATAATGGTGAAGCCGCCGATTGGTCCCCGCGATCGATCGCACTACATGACCACACCCCATCCTCTCGGTTGAGGCGCATCCGTGCGCGCCACAGCATGCCGAGTGTCGTCCCGTGCCTCTGTTTTGGCGCAGAAAGTAGTCGGTGCACCTCGTGACACCCGCAACGGCCAAATCCTCTTCACTCGACCCGACCAAGGAACTGCCCCAAGAGTTTGCGGCTCCGCAGTTGCGGGAGTTGTTGGCGGAGGGCAAGGATCGTGGCTACTTGATGCTGGCGCAGGTCCGCGACGCGCTCGAGAGTTCGGGGCTGCCGAAGAAGGGTCAGACCACGGTCCTTCGAACGTTCAGCGATAACGCCATCGAGGTCAGGGAAGATGCCACCTCGGCCATTCCGAAGACCACCAGAGCCACGAAGAAGTCGAGTGCCGCAGCGAAGGCGACATCGCGCAAGGCGAGCTCCGCTGGTGCGGCGGCATCGGGACCGACCACAACGAAGGCCACGTCCCTCGCGGCGGACCCCTCAGACAAGGATTCTGCTGTGGATCAGACCTCAACCGAAGGAGCAGTCGCTGCCGAGACGGGGGCGAAGAAGGCCGCTCCGCGCAAGCGCGCAGCCAAGAAGGCAGCGCCCTCCCAGAAGGCGGAGTCGGCGACCACGGCAGCGGTCAGTGGCGAGGCGAGTGAGCTGCCCGGCGAGGCTGCCTCGACCGCAGGCACCACGACCGCAGGCACCACGAGGGCGGCGGCGAAGGCGGCGGCAGGCACGTCCGCGGCTAAACCGCCACGCAAGCGAGCCGCGAAGAAGACCGCAGCCAAGGCCGAGACTGCTGAGTCCGAAACCACCGCGGATGAGGCCGACCACGAAGACGAAGAAGAGGACACCGGCACCGGTGACGTCGTTGATGACGACAAGAGTGTCGGAGCCAAGACTCCAGCCCAGTCGACGTCGACGCAGAAGCGGGAAGACGACAGCTTTGTGCTGTCCTCGGGTGACGACGACGACGCACCGGCTCAGCAAGTCGTCACCGCCGGCGCGACCGCCGACCCCGTGAAGGACTACCTCAAGCAGATCGGAAAGGTCGCACTGCTCAACGCGGAGCAGGAAGTGGAGTTGGCCAAGCGCATCGAGGCCGGCCTGTTCGGGGAGGAGCGCCTCAACTCAGGCGACAAGCTCGACGCTAAACTGAAACGCGAGCTGTGGTGGATCGCGCAGGACGGCAAGAACGCGAAGAACCACCTCCTCGAGGCCAACCTGCGCCTCGTGGTCAGCTTGGCCAAGCGGTACACCGGGCGAGGGATGCTGTTCCTGGACCTCATTCAGGAGGGCAACCTGGGTCTGATCCGGGCGGTCGAGAAGTTCGACTACACCAAGGGCTACAAGTTCTCCACCTACGCCACCTGGTGGATTCGGCAGGCGATCACCCGCGCGATGGCGGACCAGGCACGGACCATCCGCATCCCCGTGCATATGGTCGAGGTCATCAACAAGTTGGCCCGTGTGCAGCGCCAGATGTTGCAGGACCTCGGCCGTGAACCGACCCCCGAGGAGCTTGCGGCCGAGCTGGACATGACTCCGGAGAAGGTTGTGGAGGTGCAGAAGTACGGGCGAGAGCCGATCTCGCTGCATACCCCGCTGGGTGAGGACGGTGACAGCGAGTTCGGAGACCTGATCGAGGACTCCGAGGCCGTCGTTCCCGCCGACGCCGTGTCCTTCACGCTGTTGCAAGAGCAGCTGCATTCGGTGTTGGACACGCTATCCGAGCGTGAAGCCGGGGTCGTCTCGATGCGTTTCGGGCTCTCCGATGGTCAGCCGAAAACTCTCGATGAGATCGGCAAAGTGTATGGGGTCACCCGCGAGCGCATTCGTCAGATCGAATCCAAGACGATGTCCAAACTGCGCCATCCCTCACGCTCTCAGGTGCTGCGGGACTATCTCGACTAAGAAGCGACTCGACTGAACCCGCCCGGACCTAAGGCCGACCGGACCGGGAAGCAAACCACTGTGCCAACCCGATCGTGCCGCTACGGGGGATGACGGTCGCACGGGCTCGCGTCGTCCACGGGGCCTCATCCCTCACCGACCGCACGATGGTGGCCACGTCCTGCTCGAGCTGGTTGCTGTCGATGGTCAGCGTGTCCTGTGCGGCGTACCTGCTGTCCTGCAACGTGCCGGCCACGCGCTGTAGCGCCTCGTGGCTGGCGACATCCAACTGGGCTGTGCGCGCATAGTGCGATCTCATCGCGGCCGGACTGCGCTGCCCTGGCTCATCGACCCCGAGGTCGGCCAGCGAGCGTGTCATCAAGAGCCACTGGCTTTCGACGAAGTCGTGCGGAGTGCGCGCAGCACGCGACTCGCGTTGGCGATACCACCGACCCGCAATCGGGATGACGGCGACCATGGCCAGCACCAGGGCCAACGACATCACCACCCATCGCCATTGGACGATCCAGTCGATGATGCCTTGCACGACCGACGTGTCCCCAGCTGAGCTGGCACTCGCGTCCGGCTCGGGCTCGGGGGGCGCGGTAGGCACCTCGGGGGCCTGGGACGGCTGCGCGGGCGCTGACTCCGGTTGAGTGATCTGCGGCGGCAGTCCGGTGCGCACGCCGGGGGTGGGCTCGAAGCGGGTCCAGCCCAGTCCGTCGATGTACAGCTCCGGCCAGGTGTGAGCGTCGGAGGCAATGATTCGCCGGGTGCCGTCCTCTCGCAGCTCACCGGGCAGGAAGCCGACCGCCATCCTGGCCGGGATGTCGTTGGCTCGGGCCATCATGACCATGGCCGTCGAGAACTGCACGCAGTAGCCACGGCGGGAGGCCAAGAACTGCGTAATCGGATCGGCTGAGATGTCTTCCTGTGGTGGAGCTAGCTCCAGTGAGTAGGTGTAGTCAGCGCTGCGAAAGTGCTCTTGGAGCAGGCGGCCTACTTCCAACGGCTCGCTTTCGCCGTCCAGGATCTCCTGGGCGCGTTGGACCACCGCCTCGCGGCTGGCTGCCGGAACGTCGAGCAGCTCAGGGCTAGCGGCGGCGAGGTCGGCGGCGGTCGGTCCAATGGGGTCGGGCTCTCCGTCGAGGGCCACTTCGAAATAGGTCGCGGCATAGTTCTCGACATAGGCGTTCAGGAGCACGGCGCCCGTGTCCGGGTCGTACTGGAAGGTCGGAGCGCTCACATCCAGCGACGTCGTGGTGGCGGGGATTGCCACGTGCGGCGCCTGCAACTGGTTCAGGGTCACCGCGACCTCCTCGGTGGAGGCGGCGACGGTTGGTGAGACGCCCCGCGGAATCGGCAGGTCCGGCCCGTCCACGGTTTGGCCGTCGCGGTCCGGCGCCTGCCAGGTCTGTCCGTCGAACTCGCTGGTAGCCGTCACTCGCAGCGGCTGAAGCGTCCGGGCGGTCGAGGTGTATTCCAGAACCGGCGCCTCGGATTGATTCTGCAGATCAGCGGCGGGGTCCATCGTTTCGGTAAAGCTCACCTGTCCTGCTCCGGACCCGCGGTTGTTGGCCTCCGGGTTGCGGCCCAGCCCGTCGCCGAAGAACGTCGGTGGTAAGTGGGGCAGCACTGCGGCCAAAGCCAACCCGGACGCCAGCGCCACCACACCGAGAGTGCGGGCCAGGTTCCGGTATCCACTGCCGAATCGCGGCGTACCGGCAAACTCGTGCCGATCAGCCGAAGGCCACCGGGCCAAGAGGCGGTCCGACTGCTGCGCGATCATGGTCAGCCACAAGGCGGCGGTGGCCAGGAAGAACCACGGCTTCATCGCCTCCCCGTTGTTGGATACCGACACCAAGAAGGCCGCGGCCAGGGGTATGCCGGCGATGGCGGGCGCCGCGTTGGTCACCCCGATCGCGTCCACCGCCACGGCGGTCAGCACCAACACCGCGACCACCAGGAACGAGACCCCCATCGTGGTGGGCGCGGGGGCGGCGAACTCGCGTAGGACCGCACCTGCCTCGGCTAACAGCTCACCCGCCAACCTCGCGCTGCTCGGGGTCGGGAGCCCGAGGCGCAGGGTGGACCCCAGATACATCCAGCTCAGCGTCAGCGTGCCGATGAGCAGTTGGGCTACCGCGACCAATGACGGCAGAACGCCGAGGCTGCGTAGGCAAGCCCCGGTGATGGCGATGATCGCCACTGCCGCTGCGCCGTTGCTCAGCCAGGACTGGTCGATCAGCAGCGTCGTCAGCGGCCACCCGACCGATAGCGAGGCGAGTGCGGCTACCAGCGCTTCGGGCCACAGCCCTCGCTGCAGATTCACCGGATACCGCCCGTTGCGGAAGCGGCCTGAACGTGCATCCAGGCAGTGCTGATGCTGACCTCCGGGGTGCACGTCGTGGTGGTCCATCCGGCGTCACGCAGCACCTGAGACTGGTGAGGCGGAACCGACCGTGGGGCGGCAGGTGTGCCCGGTCCCGAGTCAGCGGCACCGCTGCGATCCGCTGAGCGGCCCTCGAACGAAGGTCGGTCCAGCACGAACGCGATCGCAGTCGAGCCGTGCTCACGGATGGCCGCTACGTGGCGGAGCTCTTCGGCGTCGTGCGCGACCAGAGCAGCCACCGCCAAGACCCCTCCGGCTGTGAAGGTGTGTGCAGCACCGGCGACCGCCTCGAGGCCAAGATCGTCGTCCCGCTGGGCTCTGGCCAGAATGTCCAACAGCGTGTCCAGCCCCATCGGCTGGCTGGCGGTGCCTTCGCTGACCGTGTGCGCGCTGAGCAGGTGCACCACGTACCCCTGCAGCATCAGCACGCGGGCGACCGAGGCCAACGCGGAGATGGCGTATTCGAACGAAGCGCTGGGCAGCGGTGGGCGTCCGTGGGCGCTGCTGCGGGAATCGAGAATGAGCACCGCGCGGCGGCGGGCCGGGCGGTCCTCCTGACGCACCATCAGCTCACCCCGGTGTGCGGTCGCAGGCCAGTGCACCCTGCGGAGCTCGTCCCCGTCGCGATAGGTGCGAATGCTGACGTCGTCTTCACCGTGCAGGGCCACCATCTGCGGTCTTTCGCCTTCGCTGCCGCGCCCCTGAGCAAGCGATCCCCGACCGGTCAGCTCGATGACCCTGGGGAGAACGACCACCTCCGTGGTGCTGGACAGACGGACCGCCACGTAGGTTAAGCCGAACGGATCCCGCTGCCGCAGGCTCAATGGGCCGAGCCGGTAGGCGCCCCGGGTGGAACTGCGGACGTGATACTTCAACCGCCGGGACTCGCCGCGATCCAAGGGGTGGAGCACGAAGCGTGGCTGGTCACCCAGATGCACATCAAGCTGCTCCTGGGCCAGATAGAGCGGAGTGCGGCGACCGCCGACGTTACGAAACGATGCTTCCACCACGGCCGGCTCGTCCGGGAGCAGCCGGTGGGGTGTGACCGTGCGGGAGACGGCGAGCTGTGGGGCCATCCGCCGAGCCACCGTCAGGGCCAGCAGCGGCAGAAGGGTCAGCACGATGCCCACCCGAGTGATGTCCGGGTAGCCCAGCGCGATGCCGGCCAACACCGCGCACAGGCCGAGGACGAAGAAGGTGCCGCCTCGGGGAGTCAAAACTTGCAGGGGAGTCATGGGCGCGGCTGAACTACGCAGTCCTGACCGGTGTGGATGTCAACACCTCGGCAATGATGTCGCCCGCACCTCGGCGGGCCAACTGAGCCTCACCGGTGAGGAGCACTCGGTGGGACAAGATGGCGGGCGCCAGCACCTGCACGTCCTCGGGCAAGACATGATTGCGCCCCTGCAGGGCAGCCTGGGCCCGCGCCGCGCGCAACAACTGCAGGGCTGCCCGGGGCGAGGCGCCCAGCCGAAGGTGCTGATGCGCGCGGGTCGCCGAGACAAGGTCGACGACGTAACGGCGCAAGGCCGCCGAGGCGTGCAGACGCCGGACCTCTGCGATGGCGAGGGCCACCGTCGCCGCATCCGTCACCGGGCTGACCGCATCCAGCGGGTCGACCTCACCGTGAGAGGCGAGCATGTCCAACTCGGCGGCGGCGGAGGGGTAGCCGAGAGAAATGCGAGCCATGAAGCGATCTCGTTGCGCCTCCGGCAACGGGTAGGTGCCCTCCATCTCGATCGGGTTCTGCGTGGCCATCACGATGAACGGGGCTGGCAGGCGATGACTCTGGCCGTCCACGGTGACCTGGCGTTCCTCCATGCATTCCAAGAGCGCGGATTGGGTCTTCGGGGATGCTCGGTTGATCTCGTCGCCCACCACGACGTTGGCGAAAATCGCCCCCCGGCGGAACTCGAAGGATCGAGTGTCCTGGTTGAACACGCTCACGCCGGTGATGTCGCTGGGCAACAGGTCCGGGGTGAACTGGACACGACTGACGTCGCAGTCGATGGCCCGGGCCAGCGACTTGGCCAGCATCGTCTTGCCCACGCCCGGCACGTCCTCCAAGAGCAGGTGCCCCTGGGCGAGCAACACGATGACCGCCGTCCGAATCGCTGAGTCTTTCCCTTCGATGACGGTTGCGACCGTTCGTTGCACTGCGGTGGCCACCGATTGCACGGTGTGCAGATCAACGTCGGAGCGTTCGCGCGTCGCGGCAACGTCGGAGCTCATTCCTTGATCCTGCCTTATCCGGCTGAGAGTTGCCGACGGGATGTCCGGTAGCTCCCGCGCAATATCCCCCACTCCAACACATAGGTGTTGAACAGCAACTTTGGTGCTATCCGAGGCCACAAAACGCACGTATTCGACACTTTGTGGGGGAGAGTGGGGTACGGTGGGGAGCATCGATCATCGCGGTGGCGTCGAGGAAAGGGGAGGTGCCGATGTTTCTGGGTACGCACACCCCTCGACTGGACGACAAGGGACGGATCTTCCTTCCGGCCAAGTTCCGCGATCGGCTGTCCACGGGTTTGGTCATGACGCGGGGGCAAGAGCGCTGCTTGTACGTCTTCGCCATGGCGGAGTTCGAGCGAGTGGCCACGTCGATGCAAGCCAGCCCGACGACGAATCGGGCCGTCCGCGACTACCAACGTGTCTTTCTCTCGGGTGCCTCCGACGAGATACCGGACAAACAGGGTCGGGTAACCATCCCGGCCACGCTGCGCGAGTACGCGGGTCTGACCCACGACTGCACCGTGATCGGTGCAGGGTCTCGTCTGGAGATCTGGGACTCGGCGGCCTGGAGCGCCTATCTGCAAGAAACCGAACAGGCTTTCGCCGACCAGGCGCAAGAGGTGGTGCCGGGAATCCTGTGATGACCCCTGAGAGGACTCAGCGCACCCCGCCAGAGCAGTGCTGTCCATCCTGGCCGTTGGCCTCCCTCCGATTGCGGCTCCGTCCCGATGCCACTTCCCCGGCATCGGGCCGAGGCAGCAGCGGCGGGAGACCACCGTTCAGGAGTGGATCCCACCGACCACCATGTCGCAGTTGCCCCACCGACCTACGGAGCCACGTGAACCAGGACCGCCCAGCTCAGGACCGGCATACCCCGGTGCTGCTGGAGCGCGTCGTGGACCTGGTGCGACCGGTCCTGTCGACCTCCGAGGACCTCATGGTCGACGCAACCTTGGGGATGGGTGGTCATAGCGAACGAATCCTTGAATGCTGTCCTCAGGCCCGCGTTGTCGGTATCGACCGCGATCCACAGGCTCTGGACTTGGCGCGGCGACGGTTGGCCCGCTTCGGTGAGCGTTTCACCGCGATCCATGCCGTGTATGACGAGGTGCCGGACGTCCTGGCCGAGCTGCAGTGGGGGCAGGCCCAGGCCGTGCTGTTCGACCTGGGGGTCTCCTCCCTGCAGCTCGACGACCTGGACCGGGGCTTCGCGTACCGGGCGGACGCGCCCTTGGACATGCGGATGGACCAGCAGCAGGGACCCACCGCTGCCGAGGTCCTGAACACCTACGGGCAGAGCGACCTGGAGCGCGTCCTTCGGGACTTCGGCGAAGAGCGATTCGCGCGCAAGATCGCGCGCGCCATCGTGCGACAGCGCGACGTGGTGGCCTTTGAGCGCTCGGGCGCCTTGGTCGACCTCCTGAGCGCCACGATTCCGGCGGCCTCACAGCGTTCCGGTGGTCACCCCGCGAAGCGGACGTTCCAGGCCCTGCGGATCGAAGTCAACCAAGAGCTGTCGGTGTGGCACCGAGCACTGCCGAACGTCCTTGACATCCTGCCTACCGGGGGCCGGGTCGCCGTGCTGGCCTATCACTCGCTGGAGGACCGAATCACCAAGCGTGCGCTTGCCGCTGGGGCGAGCAGCTCCGCCCCCCCGGGCTTCCCGGTCGAGCTGCCCGAGCAGCGACCGTGGTTGCGCCTCCTGACCAGGGGCGCCGAAAAGGCCACCCCCCAAGAAATAGCCGAGAACCCGCGCGCCGCCTCCGTGCGCCTGCGGGCCGCTGAGCGTATCCGCCCCACCGCCTCCACCGGGAAGACATCACGATGAGCCAGATGACCGCCACCGCCCCGCGTTACGCGCCCACGCCGACCCGCGCACGCACACGCACCGGCTCCGGTGCAACACCTCTGCGGGTCGTGCACACCGCTCCGCGTGCCGTCAGCCACGCCTGGTTCGCGGTGGTGCTCGGGGGTCTGATTCTGGGCGGCCTGATGGTGATGCTGATGCTGAACATGGCCCGAGCCGAGGGCTCGTTCGCGCTCAGCGATCTGCGCGCAGAGCAGGCCTCGCTGCAGGCCGACCGCGCCACTTTGGAGTCCGAGCTCGCCGACCTGTCCTCACCGGGCACCCTGGCGCAAAAGGCCGAAAAGCTGGGCATGGTCGCCTCGCCGTCGACGGCCACCCTGCGGCTGTCCGACAACGGGGTCGTCGGCGTGGCGGCGGTCGTGCAGAACGGCAAGACCTTTACCGTGGATCTGCCCGGGGCTGACAGTGCCAGCGGGAGTCGGCAACCGGGAGAGTGAACGTGGCGCGCAAAGGGAACATGCGCAATCCCATTACGCACGGTCGCGGCATAGCTCACCCCCAGCGCCGAGCGTGGGTCTTGCTTCTGGGCACCTTGATGGTCTTCAGTCTCTTCGCCGCCCAGCTGGTCCGGCTGCAGGGCCTTGATGCGGCTTCGGTGTCGGCGGCTGCGGTGGATGACCGACTGAAGGAAGAGACCGTTCCCGCGCCCCGGGGCACCATCACCGATGTCCACGGAACGCCGATGGCCTTCGACGTCGAGCGCAAGCACATCACGGCTGACCCCGTCAACGTGGAGCTCTATCGGGCGAAGTCGGAGGTTCCGGAGTCGCAGAAGGGTGCGTCCGGCGCAGCCCGCGACATCGCGCAAATCACCGGTGCTGACGCCGCGGAGCTTAAGAAGATCCTGACTTCGACCTCGGGACGATTCACCTACCTCGTCAAAGATGTCTCGCCCCGGGTGTGGCAAGACGTTGACGCGCTCGGCATCCCGGGCATCGCTGCGGAAGATTTCCATAAGCGCGACTATCCGTTGGGGGAAGCGCCCGCACCGTTGATCGGATGGGTAGGCGCAGGCGACCAGCCGGCGGGCGGACTCGAACGTACGCGCAACGAACAACTGACGGGCACGCCAGGCGAACGCGCCTTTGAGCTTGGTGGTCAGGGCGACATCATCACCACCGGCACCTCGGCCGACACCCCCGCCGTGCCCGGTCAGGATGTCCGACTCTCGATCGATGCCGACCTGCAGTGGTACGCCTACGGTGCGTTGGAGAAACGGGTCAAGGAAGCGGGCGGACTCAGCGGATACGTCACCGTAATGGAGGCCAAGACCGGACGCATCATGGCCGCCGCCAGCTATCCGAGCTTTGACCCGAGCCAACCGACCCAAGCTGCCGACGATATGCGCAACCTGTTGGTCGAGGACGTCTACGAGCCGGGCTCGACCTCGAAGCTGATCACCGCCGCAGCAGCGTTGGAAGAAGGACTGGTCACCGCCGAGACTCCGGTGGTCGTCCCCGTTCGGCTTCCGCGAGCAGGGCGCGTATTCAAGGACGCCGAAGAGCACCCGATCGAATACCTCACCTTTGCCGGCGTACTGGCCAAGTCGAGCAACATGGGCACCATTCTCTACGGCGAAAAACTGGACGACGAGACGCTGCACAGCTACTTGAGCAAGTTCGGTATGGGTGCCACGACGGGTCTGGGGCTGCCCGGCGAGTCGACCGGAGTGCTTCCCGACGCGAAGGATTGGGGGCGCAGCACCAAGTACACCTTGATGTTCGGTCAGGGAATGTCGAGCACGGCCCTGCAGCAGATCGGCGTCTTCCAGACGATCGCCAACGGGGGCGTGCACATCCCGCCTTCGGTGGTGATGGGCAGCACGGACGCCAATGGCCGTTATACCGAGAACCCCGTGGCGGAGGGAACGGAGGTCGTGAGTCCCGAAACGGCGCAGACCGTGACCGACATCCTCGAGGAGGTCACCACCGCTGAGGGCACGGCGCCGATGGCCGCCGTCGAAGGATACCGGGTCTCCGGCAAGACCAGCACGGCTTCGCGCTACGACAACGACCTGAAGCGCTACAGTCGCACCACAGCGTCCTTTGTCGGTTTCGCCCCGGCCGAGGATCCGAAGTACGTGGTTTCGGTGACGGTGCAACGTCCCACCAACATCAGCATCTATGGTGGGACGATCTCGGGACCGGTCTTTGCCGACGTCATGCGCTATGTGCTGCAAACGAACGGGGTCGCGCCCAGCCAGAGCGCACCCGATCCAGTGAAGTTGGAGTTTGACCCCTCCGCGCCGGCCCCGGGCGAAGATCCCGGCGTCACGCTGGAGGACATTGCCATCAAGGATGAAAGGTCCGGTGAGTGATCCCCCTGTCGTTGGACGAGATTGCCCGGGCAACCGGTGGTCGCGTCCATCCAGTTGACGCTGCCCCGACATTGGTCGAGACGGCGGTGGTCACCGACTCTCGTGAGGTCGTTCCAGGCAGTCTGTACGTCGCGCGGAACGGGGAGCACGCCGACGGACACGACTACGTGCCGAACGCCGCCGCCGCTGGAGCGGTCGCAGCGCTGACGGCCCGCGAGATGTCAGATCTGCCGTGTGTGGTCGTGCCGGATGTGGGGGATGCGTTCGCCGCCCTGGGTCGAGCCGTGGTGGATCGTTGCCGGGCGGCCGGAGGACTGAAGATCGTCGGGATCACCGGATCCTCGGGCAAGACCTCGACCAAAGACGTCATGGCGCAGGTCATCGGTGAGCTGGGGCGCACGCTGGCCCCCCAAGCGTCATACAACTCCGAGGTGGGGGTGCCGTTGACCGTATGCCGGCTGCAGCCCGAGACGGAGTACCTGGTTGCCGAGATGGGGGCCTCGGGGATCGGGCATATCGAATACCTGACCCGGATTGCTCCACCCGACGTCGCCGTGGTCCTCAACATCGGGTCGGCGCACCTCGGCGAGTTCGGCTCGCGCGAGGCCATCGCCGACACCAAGGCCGCCCTCGTCCGCGCGTTGAGCAGTGAGGGTCTGGCGGTCTTGAACGCCGATGACCCGATGGTCAGCGCGATGGCACACCAGAGTGCCGCGCGGGTCGTCTTGGTGGGCAGGGGAGCGGCTGCGCAGGTGCGAGCCGATCAGGTCGTGCTCAACGGCGCTGGCCAAGCCTCGTTCACCCTGACCCTGCCTGGTCAGGAGCCCGTGCAGGTGGACCTCGCGCTGCACGGGGAACATCACGTGGGCAACGCGCTGGCCGTGGCCGCGGTGGCGGACTTCTGGGGAATGACGGCACCCGATATCGCCGCCGCGCTGAGCGGCGCGCTCGCGCAGTCCAGATGGCGGATGGAGGTCACCCAACGCTCCGACGGGGTCACCATCGTCAACGACGCCTACAACGCCAACCCGGAGTCGATGCGGGCGGCGCTGCGCGCGTTGTCCGCCATGCGCGCCGGCGGCCGGACCGTCGCCGTGATCGGAGAGATGCGCGAGCTCGGGGCCAACAGCGACCTGGAGCACGAGCGGGTGGGTCAGTATGCCGCGGAGCTGGGAGTGGATCAGCTGGTCGCCATCGGTTCAGGAGCTACCGGCGCCGTGCGAGCCTTCATCGCCGCCGTGCCGGACGGTGGGTTGCAGATCGACTCGGTCGATGAGGCCCAACCGGTGCTGGAGGGGTTCCTCGCTCACGGCGACGTCGTCCTGCTCAAGTCCAGCCGAGACTCCGGCTTGCGTCATCTGGGCGACGCGCTGGCCAGCGAAGGTGACCGCGCGTGATCAGCGTCCTGCTGGCCGGTGCCATCTCGATGCTGGTCGCGATGCTCGGGACCCCGTTGTTCATCACGTTCTTGGTCCGGCGCGGCTACGGACAGTTCATCCGCGACGACGGACCCACCGCCCACCACATCAAGCGGGGCACGCCGACCATGGGCGGCGCCGTGATCATCGCCGCTACCTTGATCGGTTACTTCGGCGCCCATCTCCTGCTTGCGGCGTTGAGCGCCCTGCGTTGGGTCGATCTGAGCAGCACACGGTTCACCATGAGCGGTCTGCTCGTCCTTTTCTTGATGGCGGGGTTGGGCCTGGTCGGCTTCTTCGACGACTACATCAAGATCTCCAAACAGCGCAGCCTGGGCCTGCGATCCTGGGAGAAGTTGCTTGGCCAAACGGCGGTGGCCGTCATCTTTGCCGTGCTCGCGCTGCAGTTTCCCGCCGATGACTTCCGTCGTCCCGCCAGCACCGCGGTGTCGTTCGCGCGGGACACCTCGATCGACTTCGCAGCGGCAGGCACGGTCGGTGGTCTGATCCTGTTCGTGCTGTGGGCCAACATCATGATCGCCGGCGCCTCCAACGGAGTGAACCTGACCGACGGCCTCGACGGTTTGGCCACCGGTGCCTCGGTCATGGTGTTCGGCTCCTACCTGCTCATCGGCATCTGGCAGTACAACCAGAACTGCCAGATCAGCCCCGGACCGAACTGCTACGACGTCCGGGACGCCCTCGACGTCGCAGTGGTCGCATCGTGCGTTGCGGGCTCCTGCTTCGGCTTCCTGTGGTGGAACGCCTCGCCGGCCAAGATCTTCATGGGGGACACGGGGTCGTTGGCCTTGGGTGGTGCTCTAGCGGGCCTGGCCATCGTCACGCACACCCAGTTGCTGATGGCCATCCTCGGCGGCCTCTTCGTCATCATCACCTTGTCGGTGATCATCCAGGTCGGATCCTTCAAGATGACCGGGAACCGGGTGTTTCGCATGGCCCCGCTGCAGCACCATTTCGAGTTGCTCGGATGGGCTGAAGTGACCATCGTGATTCGGTTCTGGATCATCGCCGGAATCTGCGTCGCGATCGGTCTCGGCTTGTTCTATGCCGAGTGGATCGCGAGTCTGTAGCAGTGGCGAGGAGCGCTAGTGGCCGGTTGACCGGTCTGACCCACCGTGACGCCGACTGGCAGGGCTTGCGGGTGCTGGTCACCGGGTTGGGAGTCAGTGGCTTCGCCGCCGCCGATGCGCTCATCGAGCGCGGTGCGAGGGTGGTCATCGTTGACGGCGGTTCGCCGGCCCCGATCCAAGCCGAACGCGGCAAGGTGCTCGACATCATGGGCGCAGACGTTCGTGTCGGTAGCGAGCACGTTCGGCAGTGGCCGCAGGACCTCACCGACATCGATGTGGTGGTCACCTCGCCCGGGTGGCGACCGACGCAGCCCGTGCTCAATGCGGCGCGGCAGCGCGGCATACCGGTGTGGGGCGAGGTCGAGCTGGCTTGGCGTATGCGAGCCCGTCACGGCGCCGCTGCGTGGTTGTGCGTGACCGGCACCAACGGGAAGACCACCACGGTTCGCCTGCTGGAGTCCATGCTTGCGGCGTCCGGACTCCGTGCCGTGGCCGTCGGCAACGTGGGCACACCGGTGCTCGAGGCGGTGCTGCACCCGAAGCCCTACGACGTGCTCGCCGTCGAACTGTCGAGCTTCCAACTGCACTACGCCGAGAGCGTGTCACCGCTGGCCTCGTGTGTGCTGAACGTGGCGCCGGATCACGTGGACTGGCACGGGTCCCAGGAGGCGTATGCCGCAGCCAAGGCACGCATCTACGCGCGCACCCAGGTCGCGTGTATCTACAACGTGCAAGACCCACTCACCGAGCAGATGGTGATCGACGCCGAAGTGATCGAGGGCTGTCGCGCGATCGGCTTCACGATGGGCATTCCGGACCGTTCGATGCTCGGGTTGGTCGAGGATGTCCTGGCCGACCGAGCCTTCATCGCCCAGCGTGCGGATTCGGCCCACGAACTGGCCACGTTGCGGGACATCCGCGCAGACGGTGTCCCGGCGCCACACCTGGTGGCCAATACGCTGGCCGCGGCCGCCTTGGCGCGCGCCGCCGGAGTGCCGCCGGCTGCGGTGCGCGAGGGCGTGCGGACGTTCGTGCCCGACGAGCACCGGATCACCGAAGTGGCCACCGTTTCGGGGGTGGTCTTCGTGAACGATTCCAAAGCCACCAACCCACACGCAGCGGCAGCCTCCCTCGGCGCCTACGAGCAGGTCGTGTGGATCGCGGGTGGGCAACTGAAGGGCGCCGACGTCGACTCCCTGGTGCAGACGGCTGTTTCCCGTCTGCGCGGGGTGGTGCTCCTTGGGGTGGACCGGGATGAATTGGCCCAGGCACTTGCTCGACACGCGCCGCAGGTTCGGGTGGAACAGGTAGCGACCCCGGAAACTGAAGGCATGTCGATCGAAGAGCGCACCGCGGTCCTGAGCTCGGTGATGGACGACGTCGTCGCCCGCGCGGCCGCCATGGCTCGCGTTGGGGACACGGTCCTCCTCGCCCCCGCTGCGGCATCTCTGGACATGTTCGACTCCTACGAAGCGCGCGGACACGCGTTCAGCCGCGCGGTTCACCGCCTCGCCGAGAACGAGCAGGGGACATGACGGCAACCGCTAGCCGCACCAGAACGACTGGACCGACCAGACCCACCGGAGCTCACGGTCCAGCGATGGACTCTGCCGGTGACTGGCTGCGGTCGGCCTCGGCGCCGTACTACCTCATCCTGATCACCGCCAGCGCCCTGGTCTCGATCGGACTCGTGATGGTGCTCTCGGCCTCGAGCGTTCGGGAGTACGCCGAGACCGGGAACTCCTGGGGGGTCTTCGTCGAGCAGTTGACCTTCGCCGGTGCCGGGATCTTCCTGGCCTGGTTGCTCTCTGCCGTGCCCCTGCGGTGGTGGAAGCGGCTCGGCTTGCCGGCGCTGATCCTGGCCGTGGCCCTGGAAGCGCTGGTGTTCAGCCCGCTGGGCCGCGAGTTCCAGGGAAACCGCAACACCATCCTGCTCGCCGGCCGCAGCGTGCAGCCGGCTGAGTTCGCGAAACTCGCCCTGGTCGTGTTCGGCGCCGCAGTGTTGGCGCGCAAGCGCGCAGTGATCGGACACATCGCGCACGCAGTCATTCCGTTCGTGCTCCCCGGGACGGCCGTGCTGGTCGGCTTGGTGATGGCAGGCAAGGACCTCGGCACGGCCATGATCTTGGTGGCGATTGCCGGCGGCATGCTGTTCGTCGCAGGCCTGCCCCTGCGCTGGTTCGCTGCCGTCGGCGTGCTCGCAGCAGCAGGGGTGGCGTTCTTGGCCGCAGGAAGTGCCAACCGTATGCAGCGGATCGAAACCTGGCTGGGTGACTCCTGCACCAACCCGCAGGTCGAAGGGTGCTTCCAAAAGGTCCATGCCCAGTACGCCCTCGCCGACGGCGGTTGGTGGGGACTGGGCCTGGGCGGCAGCAAGGAAAAGTGGTCGTTGCTGCCGGAGCCGCACAACGACTTCATCCTGGCCATCATCGGCGAAGAGCTGGGTCTGCCGGGCAGCCTGCTGGTCGTTGCCCTCTTCGCGGTGCTGGCCTACGCCTGTTTTCGGATCATCTCCGGCAGCACGGATCCTTTTGTGCGTCTGGTGACGGCTGGGATGATGATCTGGATCGTGGCGCAGGCATGTTTGAACATCGGCTCGGTGATCGGAATGCTGCCCATCATCGGCGTGCCCCTGCCGCTGGTATCCAGCGGCGGCTCGGCCTTGGTGGCGGCCCTGATGGGTGTCGGCGTGCTGCTGGCGATGGCGCGCACGCTGCCGGGATGCGCAGAAGCCATGGCCGGACGCCCCTCGGTCCTTCGGCGCACCCTGGCCATCCTGGCGACCACCTCGCGACGAGGGCGGTGAACGCGATGGCGACGCCGCTGTCGGTGGTCTTGGCCGGCGGGGGCTCGGCCGGTCACGTGAACCCGCTCCTCGCCTTGGCCGATGCGCTCGTGCGACGGGAGCCGGACACCCGAATCGTGGTGCTCGGCACACAAGAGGGTCTTGAGGCGCGCCTCGTGCCACAACGGGGGTATGAGCTCCTCTCCGTTCCGCGGGCACCGTTCCCCAGGCGTCCGAACGCCGCGGCCCTGGCCTTCCCGAGGGCGCTGAACGGCTCGATCAGTTCGGCCGGAGAGGCCATTCGGCACGCCGAGGCCGACGTGGTGGTCGGCTTCGGGGGCTATGTTTCAACGCCGGCCTACGTGGCGGCTCGTCGTCAGCGAGTGCCGATCGTGATTCACGAGCAGAACGCCCGACCAGGCCTGGCCAACCGGCTGGGGGCGCGGATGACGCGCCACGTCGCGACGACGTTCGAGGCGACGACCTTGCCGCATGCCCGCTGGATCGGTATGCCGTTACGCCGCGAGATCGCGGTGCTCGATCGAGCTGCGAGCCGCACGGAAGCACTGCAGCACTTTGACCTCGATCCCCACCGGCGGACGCTGCTGGTGTTTGGAGGCTCGCTCGGGGCGCAACGACTCAACGAGACGTTCGCGGCGGCCGGTGCGGACTGCGCGGCCGCCGATGTGCAGGTTCTTCACCTCAGCGGAGCAGGAAAGGCCGTAGCGGTGAACCGAGGTAGGCACCGCTCCAGCGCCCGATACGAGGTACGCCCCTACACCGACCGGATGGATCTGGCCTACGCGGTGGCCGATCTGGCTATTTGTCGTGC
>JBASAZ010000286.1:0-33471 GCA_049650845.1 Ornithinimicrobium sp. | reverse complement strand
ACCCCGCCGCCCTCGCTGATCAGCGAGGTGTCGTAGTCCGCCCAGCTCGAACGAGGAACCTCGAACAACCGCTGACGTTCGGTGAAGGACCTGGCCGCGTCCGGGTCGGGATCCAGGAACACGTGGCGGTGGTCGAAGGCCGCCACCAGCTTGATGTGCTGGGACAGGAGCATCCCGTTGCCGAACACGTCCCCACTCATGTCGCCCACGCCGACCACCGTGAAGTCTTCGTTCTGCGTGTCCAGGCCCAGCTCACGGAAGTGACGCTTGACCGACTCCCAGGCGCCGCGGGCGGTGATTCCCATGGCTTTGTGGTCATAGCCAGCCGAACCGCCGGAGGCGAAGGCGTCGTCCAACCAGAAGCCGTACTCGCGGGACACCCCGTTGGCGATATCGGAGAAGGTCGCGGTGCCTTTATCGGCTGCGACCACCAGATAGGGATCATCGTCGTCGTGGCGCACCACGCGATCCGGCGGGGAAGTGTCCGTGCCCTCGCGGTTGTCGGTGATGTCCAGGAGTCCGCTGATGAACGTCTTGTACGCCGAGATGCCCTCGGCCTGCCACGCCTCTCGTCCCAGCGCCGGATCGGGCAGTTGCTTAGCCACGAACCCACCCTTGGAGCCGGTCGGGACGATCACAGCGTTCTTGACCATCTGCGCCTTGACGAGCCCGAGGATCTCGGTGCGGAAGTCTTCGCGCCGATCGCTCCACCGCAGCCCACCGCGAGCCACCGAACCGAAACGCAGGTGCACCCCCTCCACGTTGGGTCCGTACACCCAGATTTCGAACGCCGGACGGGGCTCGGGCAGGCCTTCGATCTGGCGGGGCAACAGTTTGAGACTGACCCGGCTGCGGGGCAGACCGTCAGCGTCACGTTGGAAGAAGTTGGTCCGTACCGTGGAGGTGAGGATACGCAGGACGAACCGGATGATCCGGTCCTGGTCCAAGCTCGAGACGTCGTCCAGGGCTTCCTCGATCCGCCCGATGACGTCGTGCTCGGCGGCTTCGCGGTTCTGAGCGACCGCTTCGGTAGCGTCCGGATCGAAACGTGCTTCGAACAGTTCGACGATCAAGGCGCTGATGCGCGGATTGGCGACGAAGGCTTCCTCGAGGTAGTCCAGGCTGGATGAGGTGACCTGTCGCAGATAGCGCACGAAGGTCCGCAGCACGACGACTTCCCGCCACGTCAGGCCGGCCGTCAGCACCAGAGAGTTGAGGGTGTCGCTTTCGGCCTGTCTGGACCAGACGGCCGCGAAGGCATCCTCGAACAACGCCGCGACGACCGACTCCGACTCCGGTTCCTCCCAGACCTTCGCCGTTTCAGCGCGCAACCCGAAGTCGTAGATCCACGTGGTCCCTGCCGTACCGTGCAGTTCGTAGGGGCGTTCGTCAGTGACTTCGACTCCGAGATCGGCACACACCGGGAGCACATCGGTCAGTGACAACGGCTCACGTCGATACAACTTCAACCGGCGTTCGCGCCCTGGCGCTCCGGATTCGGCGTACAGGTAGGGACGCAGCTCGCTGAGGGTCTCGTCGGCATCGAGTTCGGCCAATCGCGTCAGGTCGCCGAACGCGTCGGTGGCCCCGAAGTCCTCCTTGTAGGACTCCGGGAAGGAGTCGGCGTAGTGCGCCAACACGTCCCCCGCCAGCGCATCGTCGTCATAGTGCTCCTCGACGGCGTCGATGAGGTCCTCTCCCCAACTGCGGGTGGCCTCGATCAACCGCTCCTGCAACGCGTGCACGTCGACGTCCGGAATCGAGGTGCCACGCGGCATCCGCACGACGAAATGCAGTTGCGCCAACACCGACTCCCCGACCCGGGTGGAATAGTCCACGGCTTCGCTGCCGTAGGTGTCCTTCAGCAGTTCCTGCATCCGCAGTCGCACCGCCGTGGTGTACCGATCCTTGGGGATGTAGAGCAGCGCGGAGACGAACCGGCCGAACTCGTCGGGACGGACGAACAGTTGGGAGCGACGACGTTCCTGGAGGTGCAGCACTTCCTGCGCCGTGCTGGCCAGCTGCTCTACGGAGGCTTGGAAGAGCTCGTCCCGAGGGTAGGCCTGGAGCACCCCCATCAGATCCTTGCCGGAATGCGAGTCCGGCGTGAAGCCCGACTCGTCGATGATCTGCTTGACCTTGCCACCGATGATCGGCAGCCGCTGAACCGACTCGGCATAGGCACTCGCGGTGAAGAGGCCGAGGAATCGCCGCTCGGCCACGACGTTGCCTTCGGCGTCGAAGCGGCGCACCCCGATGTAGTCCAGATAGACCGGACGGTGCACGGTCGAACGCGAGTTGGCCTTGGTGATGCTCAACAGTCTGGCTTTCGCCGCGGTCTGCTGAGCCTGCGGTTGCAGCCGCGTGACGGTCTCGGTGTCGCCGCGCAAGATACCCAGACCGCTGCTCGGAACGGACTTCAGGGACCGACCCTCCTCGTCCTTGATGAGCTCGTACTCGCGGTAGCCCAGGAACGTGAAGTGGTTCGCCTCCAACCAGGTCAAGAACTCGATGGTCGGCTCCACCGTGTCCTGGTCGACAGTCTGCGGCGCCCCCTGGCGCAGCTCGTCGACGATCTGCAGACATTGCCTGCGCATCGCCTGCCAGTCAGCGCACGCCTTGCGGACGTCCTCGAGCACGACGACCAGGCGGTCCCGCAGCTCCCTGCGCCCCTGTTCGCTCGGAATTCGGTCGATTTCGAGGTACATCCACGATTCGACGGTCTCCGGTGACGCGTGCGTGAGGTCTTGGTCAACCACGGTGACCGCTTCGCCGTCGCGGTCCACGACCATCTGTGGGTGAATCAGCAAGTGCACGCTGAGTTCTCGTTGGCTCAGCTCACCCAAGACCGAATCGACAAGGAAGGGCATGTCGTCAACGCAGACCTCGAGGACGGTGTGCCGACTCGTCCAACCGTGCTCTTCACGCAACGGGTTGATCACCCGAACGCCAGGACGCGAGCCCGACCGCGACTGTGCAAGATCCTTCACCGACTGACTCATCGCCAGGAGGGTGTCGTGCTGACGCCCCTGCACATCATCGCTGATCACGTGCTCGTAGAACCGGCGCATCAATATTTCATCGGGCGTCATCGACTCCACACTCTTTCTCTTCGTTGCTCACGTTGAGAGCTGGGCTGGGCTCAACCGGGCGCACCGCGATGTGCAACCACCCCCGAGACTAGACCCCGGGGCCCGCCCGTGGGGCGCCACAATCCCAGCGCGCCGCCGTAGGGTAAGCGCCATGATGAGCCGTGAGCGATGAACAGCCAGCAACGGCTGCTCCTGCTCGCCGACGAGGTCGCTTCGATCGACGCCGACCTCGGCTCCACGAGCGCGCAAGCGTGGCTGGTGGCCGCGATCGAGGCCTTGGCCCACGCCGTGGTTGATCTGGCCGACGGCAAAGGCGCGGCGAGCGTCGACGTGCCCGTGCTGGCTCTGGACACCGTGGTCCGCGATGACGACGGGGCTGATCGCGCGTCGTGTGCCGCGGCGGCTGCCCACCTGCGTCGCGCCCGGGTGACCCTGGGAGATGCACTTGCCGAGCCCGACGGCATACCACCGGGGTTGGCAGCGGACACCATGTCGTCGTTCTCGGTGCTCGCCGGCGCCTTACAGGACGTCGCTACCGAACCTGCGGGGGCACAGCGCCAGCGCTCGGTCCGCGCCGGGGCACATCGCAGCATCCGAGCTGCTTACCGCCTTGTCCAACCGGCCGGCGTTCCCGGCCCATCACCGAAATGAGCGCGTCGTATGAGGATCACCGAGCAGCTGCGCCATCCGGCATCCGTGGACGTGGTCTTTGCCATGCTGCGAGATCCGGCGTACCAAGAGTTGCGCTGCGTGCGCAGCGGCAGTGTGAAACATGAAGTGACTATCGAGGAGCCCGTCGACGAAGCCCGCGACGGGCCGACGGTGGTGACCCGCCGCCGGATGGCCACGGACGACTTCCCCGACGTGGTGAAGTCGTTCATCGGCCGCACCGTCGACATCGTGGAAACCGTGAGCTGGGGCCCGCCCACCGCTGATGGCACACGCGAGGCAGGCTTCACCCTCAGCGTGGAGCAGACCCCGGTCACCCTGGTAGGGGGTGTTCACATCGCCACCGAAGACGACCACACCGTGCACACCGTGGACGGTGAGCTGAATGCCCACGTGCCCTTTATCGGTGGCAAGATCGAGCGCAGCATCGGCCCGGTCATCGCGCGCACCATCGAGATGGAGGAGCAGGTCGGCCGGGAGTGGCTAGAGGGTCAGCACTCTCACCGTGGCTGATCTCCGTGGCTGATCTGGGCTCGAGCGCTCAGCCCATGTGCGGGTAGCGATAGTCCGTAGCGGCGTTGAACGTCTCTTTCATCGCTCGCGGACTGATCCAACGCATCAGGTTGACCGGTGAACCCGCCTTGTCGTTGGTGCCCGAGGCTCGGGCCCCGCCGAACGGCTGCTGACCGACCACCGCACCCGTGCACTTGTCGTTGATGTAGAAGTTGCCCGCCGCAAAACGCAGGCGGTGGGTCGCCTGCGCGATGACCTCTCGATCACGCGCGATGATCGACCCGGTGAGCGCGTAGGCGGCCACCGACTCCATCTGATCGAGCACGGCGTCGTAGGTGTCGTCCGGATAGACGTGGACAGCCAAGATCGGCCCGAAGTACTCGTCCTTGAGCATCTCGTGCTCCGGGTCCTCGACGACCGCCACGGTGGGACGTACGAAGTAGCCGACACTGTCGTCGTAGGTTCCTCCGGCCACGACGTGCACCGACGGATCGGCATGCGCCTGGTCGATGGCCGCCTTGTGCCGGGCGAACGCCCGCTCGTCGATGACTGCTCCCATGAAGTTGTCCAGGTCGCGCACGTCCCCACAGGCAATGCCGTCCGTGGTCGCCGCCAGGTCGTCCTTGATCTCGGCCCAGACCGACTCAGGCACGTAAGCCCGCGATGCCGCCGAGCACTTCTGTCCTTGGTATTCGAAGGCTCCGCGGACCAGGGCCGTGAGCAGCACCTTCGGGTCGGCGCTCGGGTGAGCCATGATGAAGTCTTTGCCGCCGGTCTCGCCCACGATCCGCGGGTAGGACTTGTAGGTCGCGATGTTCTCGCCAACCGCCTGCCAAATCATCTGGAAGACCCGCGTCGAACCGGTGAAGTGCACCCCGGCGAGGTCACGATGGGCCAGCGCCACGTCGCTGATGTCCGCACCATGGCCGGTGACCATGTTGATGACACCGTCGGGCAACCCGGCTTCGATGAGGATCTCCATGATCATCGACGCGGCACGTTGCTGGCTCACCGCCGGTTTCCACAACACCGTATTGCCCATCAGGGCCGGCGCCGTCGGCAGGTTGCCCGCGATCGCCGAGAAGTTGAACGGCGTGATGGCGTAGACGAAGCCCTCCAACGGGCGGTGCTCCATCCGGTTCCAGACTCCCGGGGAGTTGGCCGGCGGCTGCTCGGCCAGGATCTCTCGGGCGAAATGAACGTTGAAACGCCAGAAGTCGATGAGCTCACAGGCGGAGTCGATCTCGGCCTGGATAGCGGTCTTGGACTGTCCGAGCATGGTCGCGGCGTTGATCCGGGCGCGCCATGGACCGCTGATCAAGTCCGCAGCCTTGAGGAAGACCGCGGCCCGGTCATCAAAACTCAGGTCGCGCCACTGCGGTGCTGCTGCCATGGCTGCATCGATAGCGGCGTGGGTGTCCTGGGCGGTTGCGTTGCGGAGGGTGCCCAGCACTTCGGAGTGCGAGTGCGGCTGCACGACATCGATGGGTTCGCCATCGCCGGTCACGTGCCGGCCGTCGATCACGTGCGGAAGGTCGACGCGCTCTGCGGCCACCTCTTTGAGGGCGACCTCCAGCGTGGAGCGCTCTGGGCTACCCGGTGCGTACTGCAGCACGGGCTCGTTGATCGGCTGGGGAACGTGGGTTACTGCGTCCATGGGGCGGTCTCCTCGGGTGGTGAGAGGTAGCGCACGACCTGCGCCAACTCGGTGGTATCGAACCAGGAAAGCTCAATATGCTCGTCATCACGGTGCTGGGCTGCCGATGGGCCGCTGGAGCCCAGCGCGTCGTCACCCAGGTGCAGGGATGCCACGTCGGCGAGCAGCAAGGGGATGGTGGTCAGCACCCCTCTCGTTGGATCACTCGACATGGTGTCGCCCGAGGGATCAGCGATATCGGCGGCCGCGACTACCACCGGGCCACCCGCGGTGCGGGCACAGCTGGCGGCGTCTTGGAGCGCGAGGAACTCCCACAGCTCCTCGTCGGCCTCGGGCTCGGCGGCACGGATCGCATCGGTGACGGCGAAGGCCCGCAGACCTGCCTCGAGTCGGCCCCGAGCGTGCAGCTCAGCCACGTGCGCAGGTGCCAACGGAAAGTACATCCGGGTCGCCGGCGACATCCATGAGCTCCTTCGGGTGCTCGCAGGCACCTGCAATCACACGGCCGTGCGGCACTCCCGCACGGGTATGCCGCACATCCTCGCAGACCTCGTCACTTCTTGCGCCATCGCGGGCGCGAACGCGTTCGTGACCGCGGTGCGGAATGGCCCGAGAGCGCCTCGGCAATGCCGATCACGGCGACTCGGGCCGAGCTGTTCGGACGGATTTCACTGAGCGTCCCTCCGGCCAGCAACGCGGCGTCCATCGCCTCTTGGTCCTCGGGGATCAGATGCACACCGTCGATGCCCGCAAAGCGCGAAAGCACCTCACTGATCTGGCGCTTCGGGTCGCGCCCGACCGCACTGGCCCGCACCCTGGTCACGACCACGAGGCACGGCGCCTGGGTGTGTTCCCGAAGATCGCTGATGGCGCGGACCAAGCGTTGCAGACCGATCGGATCGCTGGTGCCGACCAGGACGATCTGGTCCGCGCTGTGCAGCACCCGTAGCGTCACTCCGTTGCGGCGGGGCGCCACTGTGTCGAAACTGATCTCTTCGTCCTGCTCGAGGCACGAGGCGACGTCGACGATCGTCCACCGCACCAGGTCGCTGGCCTCGGTCAACACATCGCTCACGGCGTGCTCGCGCAGCTCCGGCCACCGGTCGGCGCGTGGCAACCCGGTCAACACCTGGAGCTGTGGATGGGTGTGCCGCGCCAACCGCGTCAACACCGCGCCGTCCAGGGTGCCGTTGTCGGCGGCCCGCGCCGCGGCGGCGATCCCTGGCGCCTCGTCGAGCACCGCCAGCATCTGCGCGATGGATGCGCCATAGGTGTCGGCGTCGACCAGCATGGTGGGCTCGATCTGGGCCAGCTCGGACGCAAGGTTGACGGCGACCGTGCTCCTGCCCGGCGCCCCGGTGGGTCCCCAGACCGCCACGATATGTCCCGGCCGGAGGGGAGACTCTGACGTCGAGGCCCCGCCGTCGGCGCTCGGAGGGGGATGCTCACCGGAGGAAACCGAGCCGTCGAGGTAGGCCGCGAACTCACCGTCCAGGTCCGCGGCCGACTCGGTGCTCGTGTCCTGGTGCGTGATGGCGTCCGAGGTAGCACTTGTGCCGAGCACGGCTCCTTCAGCCACGAGCGTAGCCAGCACACCCTCGATCTCCTCCGCCGCCGCGTCGGCACTGAGGACTGCGTTGATCCCCCAGCGGCGCAGGGTTCGCTCGCCGTCCTCATCTCCGGGCGGGTACACCCCCAGAATGCGCACGCCGGCCTCGGTGAGGGTGGCCATGGTCGAGCGATCGACACCCCTAAGATCCACCGACACGGCGGCGACCTGGCCCACCCCAGCGCCCACGCAGCCCAGGAGTTCGGCCAGGTCGGCGCATCGGCGCGCCACGTGGACGTGCTCGCTTCGTCCCAGATGCCCGGCCACGGTCCCTTCCCACCGGTGGGTGATCGCGGTCAACGCGGGCAGGGTCATGAATCGGCATCCTGGCCAGCCGGATCCGGGGCGGGGACCAGGGTGATCCGTGCTTCCTGGTCCACACTGGAGATCACCGGCGCGACCTGCGTGGCCGGGACCACGATGGCCACCGCTGCGCGCCCGACACCCACCCCCAGACCGCCGCCGTTCGCGGGGACCTGGGCCACGATCGCTCGCTCCAGGAGCAACTCAGGATCCAGATAGCGCACCGCGGCCTCGTTCTGGTCCCGCCGACTGACCCAGACGTCGACCACCGTGCCGACCGCGAGGGTCGCGGACGACGCGGGATCGATAGGCACCGAGACGGTCTTGTCCATGGCTTGGCGGGCCGTGCCCAACGCATCGGCGGGGACGAGCTCGCCCGGCTTGACCGCGCGGGTGACGTACGTTCCGGCGGCCAGGCCGTCGCTCGCATCGACGTAGGAGTCCAGCGCCTCATCCAGTCTCACGGACGTCGTGACCAGGTCGGCGTCGGTGACTTCGTCCCCGGGAAGGAGCGGTCCGGCGGCGGCAAACACCGGGGTGGTGTTATCCGCGGTCGCCACCAGCCACGACCCCGCCAACACCGACAGGAGCACCAGCAAGGCTCCGATGAGCAGACGCGCGTCCCGCCACGAAGGCCGTTTCAGGCGTCGCGCCTGCGACGTCGGCGATTGCGACATGAGTGGTGCCTTTCGCGTGCAGGAGTGTTCGGTCGACGCCCCACTGCGACACAATGCACACGGGTCCACATGCCGGGCACGACGGTGTCAGTATGGGCGACGCCAACCAACCCGGTTAACGTTATCCACAGGCCGGGCACGGCAGGCCGCGAGAGACGTAAAATCTGAGCCAACATACAACCGCAGGCTGGATCAGTGCACCCGCGTCTGCCCCGTCCACCAGAGGCGATCCGAGAAAGGACAGCGTGGAAGCCCGATTTCTGACCCTGACTGACGTTGCCGAAACGCTCAACGTCACACTGGCACAGACGAAAGCGCTGGTGCGCAGCGGCGAGCTGGCGGCGATCAAGATCGGTGGGCGTGGGGCTTGGCGGGTGGAGCGCAGTGCACTGGAGGAATACATCGAGCGGATGTATACCGAAACCCGCGAGTTCATTGCGAAGGAACACAGCGCCGGTGCAGGTGTAGCGCCGCCCCATGACCAGGCTCATACCTGACGCACCGCGGACACAGCCCACAGCGGAAGCGCGTGAACGTGACGCACTTCGCTGCTTCGCCGCGGAGCATCGTCGGCGTGATCGGCGACATCACAGTGATCGAGCCCCACGCGGTCGATCGTTCCTTGCACCGTCCCTCCACCGCTGAGGTGGATTCGGACTCTGGCTCGATCACGTCCCAGGGCACGTAGCGCGGATCGCAGACCGAAACGACGCTGCAAGGCACCGTCCCGCTGGTCGGCGAACCCGGTCAGCCCGGTGACCGACTGCACGGCTGCGAGCGACACCAGCACAGCTCTGCTTCGGTGCGGCCCGTGCGTCGTGCTGTCCACGATGAACCAGTCGAGACCCACCTCGCTCAGAGTTCCGCCGACCCTGCCTACCCCTTGCACGTCCACGACGAGCTCACGTCCGGCGTCGGCTGCGAGCCTCTGGATCAGGGCGATCTGGCCTCGCTCGGCGCGCGTCCGTTCGGACACATCGGCCGCCAACTCGGTCTGCTCCATCCGCACCAACTGAGCCTCGAGGTCATCGAAGAGGCGATTCCATCTCATCCGCCCATGCAAGCACACGCTTGCCATCGAACCGTCGATGGCGTGTAATGGTCTTCGATGAACGTTATTGAACGTCAATGACCGCATATGAACGCTACTCGAACAGATCATCACTCGCCCGAAGAGGACACATGCCGACACCACCGTTGGACCCACATCGTGAGGGGCGGCTGCCGGCCGTGGCCCTCGGGGCGGGACTCGCGGTGGCGTGTGGGTGTCTGGCGATCGCGCTCCTGACCTGGAGCGTCCACGGTGCCGTTGCTACTGGCGGCGCCCCGATTCCCGTGGCCGACGGAATCCTTCTGCTCATCGCCGGAGTTGCCGGCGTGGTCACCGCCGCGTTGGCCACCCTCGTCGGCTTGGGGGTGGTGGCGCTGCTGACCCCGTCACCCTCCGGCGATCCCGCAGGCATGGTGCGGATCGCGCCCGCGCTCGCGGCTCGCGTGGCGACCCTGCTGTTGCTGCTCACCGTTACCTCTCCCACGGCGCAGGCGGACGTGATCGTTGCTCACGGACCCCAGGCCACCGGCGTGGCGATCTCGGATTCGGTGGTCCATCCTGGCGTGCCGATGGCTGCGCGAGAGAACGGCGAGAGCGAGCACGATACGAAGCAGAACGACACGAACCAGAACGGCACGGCTGGGGACTCCCGCAGCATCGGAGCCATGTCGGCGCCGCTACCCGACTGGCAGTCGACTCGCGCTCCGTCCTCGCTGGCCAAGGATGCTGCGCCCGCGAGGCCATCGCCCGGGTCCTCGGCCCCCGGCGCAACGCCGCCGCTCCAGGCTGAGTCGAGCGCGGGGGTGGTGATCATGCGCGGGGACACCCTGTGGGGCATTGCCGCAGCAGATCTGCCCCCCGGAGCCTCCAATGCCGAGATCGCCGCTCACTGGCCCCGCTGGTACGAAGCCAACCGGCTGGTCATCGGCCCGAACCCAGACCTCATCCTGCCTGGCCACATCCTGCATCCGCCGACACCTTCAGGAGAGCAACCGTGAGCGCACAACCCACCTACCCCGAGCGCAGCGACGTCACGCAACCTCATCGCCCGCCGCCACACCAGGGGAAGTCAGCCCCTCAGCCCGTCGCCACGCCCCGTCTGCGGGTGCTGCCCATACCCTCGCTCGAACCGGAGCCTCTCACGGCGCGCGAGTTCGCCGAGCTCGCCGGTTCGCAGCGACAGGGATCGGGTCGATACGAACAGATCGAACTGTCCGTGGACTTCACGTCGGGCGAGCCCGACCCGCTGTTTGCGCCACAGCCGACGTCAAGCCACGAACTGCCGCAGGCGGCGACGTGGTCCCGACAGGTCCTGCGAGTGCTCTTGGAAGTGATGGATGGTTCTCGACCCGCTCGCCAGGTGTCGCGCTGGGTCACCCCTGCGATTCACGATCGCCTCGCCCGCCAGGGCGTGGTATCCCGACGTCGGGGAGGCCGTGCACACCGTCCCAACCTCGTCCGCTCCATCCACGTGGGCACGCCCCGCGACGGGATAGCAGAGGTGGCAGCCGTCGTCGTCCACAACGGTCGCCATCGGGCGGTTGCTCTGCAACTCACCGGGACCGACGGACGGTGGCTTGTGACGGCGCTCGAAGTCGGCTGACTAGCTCCTGCGCTGGCGGTGGCCCGCGCGACGACGTTCGGCCCGGTTGCCTTCGCTGGGGTTCCCCTCGCCACCCTCGTCTCCCGCCCGACTCGTGCCGTCCGGGCCCACCTCTCGTCGCGTCACCGAGCCGTCCTCGCTGGGTGCCGAATAGGTCAACCGTGTCGACTTCGACCGCAGCGCCGCGACCGCTGACTTGGCGGTGGCCGCAGCGTTCGCCGCACTGAGCGAAGGCATGCCGTCCGCGTCCGTCTGGGTGCCCTGCTCGTCGGCGACCTTGATCTCGGCGTTGAAGAGGAGCTGAACGGCCTCTTCCTTGATGGACTCCATCATGGCCGCGAAGAGCTGATAACCCTCACGCTGATATTCCACCAGTGGCTCGCGCTGGGCCATCGCCCGCAGACCGATGCCCTCCTTGAGGTAGTCCATCTCGTAGAGGTGCTCGCGCCACTTGCGATCCAACACCTGAAGCACCACTCGACGCTCGATGTCTCGCATCAGGTCTTCACCGACCTCTTGCTCGCGGCGGTCGTACGCGTGCTGTGCGTCAGAGGTCAACTGCTCTACCAGCACCTGCGGAGTGACAGCACCCGTTCCGCCTGCCGTGGCGGCAATATCGTCTGGCGTGACGCCCACCGGATAGACGCGGCCGAGCTCGGCCCACATCCCGTCCAGATCCATCTCATCGGCGAAACCTGACGCGCTCGCGCCACGTGCGTACTCGCCCACCACGTCGTTGATGAACATCCGAATCTGCTCGTGCAGGTCGGCGCCTTGGAGGACCTGGCGGCGCTCCTCGTAGATCACCTCGCGCTGTCGGTTCAGGACGTCGTCGTACTTCAGGACATTCTTGCGCGTCTCGAAGTGCTGCCCCTCGACCTGGCTTTGCGCCGAGGCGATCGAGCGCGAGACCATCCGCGACTCGATGGGCGATTCGTCTTCGATGTTCGCCATCTGCATCACCCGATCCACCATGGGTGCGTTGAACAGGCGCATCAACTGATCTTCAAGGGAAAGATAGAAGCGGCTCTCCCCCGGGTCTCCTTGACGTCCGGCGCGACCGCGCAACTGGTTGTCGATCCGGCGTGATTCATGCCGTTCAGTCCCCAGGACGTAGAGACCGCCCAGCTCGGTGACCTCGTCGTGCTGTTCGGCTACCGCTCGCTCGGCCCGCTCCAACGCACTATCCCAAGCATCTTCGTATTCCTCTGGGGTTTCGTGCGGGTCCAACCCACGCTGCCTAAGGTCGGCAACCGCCATGAACTCGGGGTTGCCCCCGAGCATGATGTCGGTTCCTCGACCCGCCATATTGGTGGCCACCGTGACCGATCCGCGCCGACCTGCCTCGGCCACGATGGTCGCTTCCCGGGCATGATGCTTGGCGTTCAGCACTTCGTGAGCAACGCCGCGCCGGCGCAGGTGCTCGGAGAGGTACTCCGACTTGGCCACACTGGTGGTGCCGACCAGGACCGGCTGTCCCTCGAAGTGGCGTTGGGCGATGTCCTCGACCACAGCCGCGAACTTCGCCTGCTCGGTGCGGTAGACCAGATCCGCCTGGTCGACTCGGACCATGTCACGGTTGGTGGGAATGCTGATCACCCCGACCTTGTAGATCTGGTGCAGCTCCGCGGCTTCGGTCTGCGCCGTCCCGGTCATCCCCGACAACCGGTCATACATCCGGAAGTAGTTCTGCAGCGTCACCGTGGCCAGCGTCTGGTTCTCGTTCTTGATCTCGACGCCCTCTTTGGCCTCGATGGCCTGGTGCATTCCTTCGTTATAACGACGGCCGGCGAGCATCCGCCCGGTGTGCTCGTCGACAATCATGATCTGCCCGTCGACGTTCACGTAGTCCTTATCGGCTTGGTACAGCTCCTTGGCTTTGATCGCGTTGTTCAAGTACCCGATCAACGGAGTGTTGGCGCTCTCGTACAGGTTATCGATCCCCAGATAGTCCTCGACCTTTTCGATGCCGGACTCCAGGACCCCGACCGTGCGCTTCTTCTCGTCGACCTCGTAGTCCCCTTCGCCGTCCTCACCGCGATCCAGACGCTGCACCAACGTGGCGAACTCCTTGTACCACTTCGTGGGTTGGTCGGCCGGGCCACTGATGATCAACGGGGTCCTGGCTTCATCGATCAGAATCGAGTCGACCTCGTCGACGATGGCGAAGTGGTGCCCGCGCTGCACCAGGTCTTGCGGCGAGGCCCCCATGTTGTCGCGCAGGTAGTCGAAGCCGAACTCGTTGTTCGTGCCGTAGGTAATGTCTTTGGCGTATTCGGCTCGCCGCTCGGCCGGCGTCATCGAGCTGAGGATGCACCCCGTCTCCAACCCCAGAGCGCGGTGCACCCGTCCCATCAGTTCGGACTGGTACTGCGCGAGGTAGTCGTTGACCGTCACGACGTGCACGCCCTCGCCGGACAACGCGTTCAGGTATGAGGGCAGCGTCGCCACCAACGTCTTGCCCTCACCGGTGCGCATCTCGGCGACGTTGCCCTGGTGCAGGGCCGCTCCGCCCATGATCTGGACGTCGAAGTGTCGCTTGTTGATGGTGCGTCTGGACGCCTCACGCACCGCCGCGAAGGCCTCGGGCAACAGGTGGTCGACCGTCTCCCCCGCAGCCAGGCGCTGGCGGAACTTTGTCGTCTCCTCGCGCAGCTCGGCGTCACTCAGCCCGGTGAAGTCGGACTCCAGCGCATTGACCTGCTTGGCGATCGACTCCAGTCGTCGCAAGGTGCGCCCTTCACCGGCGCGCAACATCTTTTCGAAGAGTTTTGGCACCTCGCTAGGCTAATCCCTTTGACTGGACCATTGCTGCATCACCCACCCAGCAGCCCCAGCAGATCGTTGCGGACCGCATTGTTCAGGGCCTTCACGCCACCGACCAGGGTGATCACGGACGGGTTCCGGTCCTCGATCGCGGTAGCAGCGAAGGGATTGAGAGCCCCGGCTTCGGTCAGGAGCAACGGCGATCCGGCCACGCCCGCGAGCACACCTCCGGCCAGCGCATCCGGGAACGTCTGACCCGAGGCCAGGTAGGCGGTGTCGCCGTCGGGAACCTGAGCGGCCACCAGGGCCGCAGTCTCGTAGCGGTCGGCACCGAAGAGACGCTGCACGTCCTGCGCCAGGGGCTCGGCTTGGGCCAGCACCGTGTCGTTGATCCGGTCTGGCCCGCCCAGCACCACAATGCGTTCGGGGTCGAGCCGGGTCAGCGCCTGCGCAGTTTCGCTGGGCAGCCGGTCTTCAGCGGTCAGCAGCACGGGGTTGTCCTCGATTCCGGCCAAGGGAGCGACCGAGAGGGCATCGGCAAACGTCGTGCCGGAAGCGAGATACACCGTCTCCGCCTCACCGGGGTTCCATCGCGCCGCGAGCTCGGCTGCGGTGCCGTAGCGGTTAGCGCCTCCGATGCGGGTCACCTCGGCACCGCTGGCCGCCTCGATCTCGTCCACGATGGGGTCCGGTATGCGGTCGGCTCCCCCCAGTACCACCACCGAGGCCGGTTCCAACTGCGTCAGCACGTCGGCCGTGGGCTCAGGTAGGCCCGACTGCGCGGTCAGCACCAGCGGCGCCTGCTCGCCGATCGCTATCGGCGCCGCGGCCAAGGCGTCCGGGAACACCTCGCCGCTGGCGAGGTAGACCACACTCGGGGACGCGAAGACCCGTGCGGCGGCCGCCGCGGTGCCGTAACGGTCATCGCCCGCGATGCGGTCCACGTTGGACACGGTGGCGTCGGCGGTCAGGTCGATCCCGACCAGCACGGGGTCGTGATCGCTCGAGCGGTAGGGGTCAGGGGCGTAGATCGCGTCCTGAGCGTCCTTCTTGAACTCGGTGTCGTAGTCCAACAGGCTGGGCTCGTCGGCGTTGATATGCCACGCCTGAGCCCCCGTCACCTGGGCGGTGGCCGACGTGTTGGACAGGGCGTAGTCCAGATAGCCGAGCTGGCCGTCGAACACGTAGGAGTAGGCGAACTCCCCCTGCCGACTGTGCAGGAGGTCGGTGAAGCCCGCCTGCACCAGCGTGCTGATCGGGTCTTCCTTGTCGTAGGAGTTGAGGTCGCCGATGATCAGCGTATCGGCCTCACCGGTCCCGGTCGGGTCTGTGTTCACCCAGTCCGCCAGGGCGGCAGCGGCATCCGTGCGCACCCCGTTGCAGTTGCCCGCTCCGTCGGGGTCGGTGGGGTCGCCAACGTCCGCGCAGGATGACCCCTTCGACTTCAGATGGTTGACCACGACCGTGATGGCTCCGTTGGTCTCGTTGTCGTTGAAGGTCTGGGCCAGGGCCGGCCGGTTCTTGCTGTCCAGGAACCGAGGGTCGACCGCTGAGGTCAAGGTGGCGAAGTCCCCGACGGGAGTCACTTCCTCCGGCTTGTAGATCAGCGCCGTGGTGATCTCATCGGTGCCGATCGGGCCGGTCACCACGGGGGCGTATATGTCTGCGCCCACCTGCTCGTTGAGGGCGTCCACCAGCGTGGTCAGGGCGGTTCCGTTGTTCTCGATCTCGATCACACCGACGACGTCGGCGTCCAGCTCGGCGAGCGCCGACACGATCTTGGCTTCCTGACGCTCGAACTCCTCGGCGTTGTCGGCACCTCGGGCACCCAGGGTGGTGAAGTAGTTCAACACGTTGAAACTGGCGAGGGTCGTCGTGCCTCCCACTGCGGGCACCTCCGGCCGCGGATTCGCGGAGGTGAATGCGGCGGGTTGTGTGGGCTGCAGACGCCAGGCGTTGAACCTGTAGTCGATGACCCCGGTGGCTCCGGTCACCAGGTCCCCGCCTCGGAAGGTGTTGTCGAGTGCGAAGTCGGCGCCGTTCGGATGCCTGGCCGGGTCAGGATTTTGCCCGCTGCGTCCGTCGTCCATGGTGATGCGTTGCGCTCGGTTGCTGGCCTGCAGGTCTTCGGCCTGGCTGGAGCCCGGCTCGAAGACCGCCGTCGGTTGATATTGGCGGTCCAGCGCCAACGTGATCTCACCGAACCGGCCGTAGTTGAAGTACTCGGCGATGCTGAGCGTCTGGGGGATCGTGACGTACATCCCTTCCAGCGATTCGTACCGGGCGGGCGTGATCGGCACGCTCACCTCGGTCACCGTCGGCAGAGGCCCTGGGCCGGCGCAGACCTCGAACTCGACGTCGGCCAGCTGCGTCATCCCCCCGAACTCCGCGGCCGTGCCGGTAATGCGTAGGCGATCTCCGGGCTCGACGTCATCGGCACCCGGAGCGTAGACGAAGATGCCGTCGGAGGTCTGTGCATCGTCATCACCACCGTCGGCGTCCTGGACGAAGAAGCCATTGAATCCTCCCTCCTGGAAGTCACCGACAACGACTGCTTCGACGCTGACCCGCTCGCCCAATCGTGGCGTTGACTCCCCCGGTCCCTGCACCGCCCCGATGTCGAGCGCAGCCTCACCGCATACCCCGTCCACCGCGGTGGTTCCCGCGCGGGGCGCCTGCGCGTTGCTGACCTCGACAGCCGAGCTGGGGATCGGCATCAGGAGCCCGGCGGTGAGCAGCGCAAACCCGCTCAGCGTGCCGCCGACGCATTGCGGGAATGATCTGACCATAGGATTCGTCTCGATTCTGCAAGGGACCGAATGCCTCACTGAAAAAATCGAATGTGGCACTGCGTGTCACTGGTTAATCCGATGTGACATTCCTTATCAGGGTAGAGCAACGCATTCCAGACCAAGCCAACGCGACATGTCGTGCAGGGATCGGATGAGCGATTCCTGGGCGTGCCTGGGCGCGCCGGGCTCGTAGTGCACCGCGAAGACCCGCAGGGTGTTCTGCGCTCGATCCGCCTTGAGGTCGACCCGGGCGACCAGGACACCGTCGAGCAAGTAGGGCAGCACGTAGTAGCCGTGCACTCGTCGCTCTTTCGGGGTATAGATCTCTAGCCGATACCTGAACCCAAAAAGCCGTTCGGTTCGTTCCCGTTGCCAGATGAGCGAATCGAACGGACTCAATAACCCGGTCCCCGTGTCCCGACGCGGACGGCGGGCGCGTGGGTCGAGGTAAGCCGGACGTTCCCACCCGCTGATCTGCACCGTTTCAAGCTCGCCGGCTGCGACCAAGGACGCGATGGCAGCGCGTGCCAATGCCGGGGGCAACCGGAAGTAGTCGCGCAGACAAATCTCCGTGCCGACTCCGTGGGCGCGTGCCGAGAGCCGGATGAGGTGCTCGGCGCACTGCGCATCGGTCCATGATCCGTCCTGGTGCGGACCGCGGTCCAGCACATCGGGGGGCAGCACAGCCTCAGGCGCGGCATACCGTCGTTCGAACTGAGCGGTCCGCCCGGCGCTGGTGATGGTTCCGGTGACGAACAAGTGCTCCAAGCACTCCTTGACGGCGCTCCAGTTCCACCCCCATTGCTCCCGACGACGCGCCGACCCGGCGGGCAGAAGTGCCTCCACCTGTCGACTGGTAATGCCGTTATTGGTCTGGACCACCTCGCGCACCGCAGGCAGCAGCCCGGGGTGGTTGGACATCAACGAGGCGGTGGCTGCCTCTCGTCGGGCCCCTCGCATCCGAAAGGCCAAGAAGGGCCAGGTCGTCGCCGGGATGAGGCTCGCCTCGTGGGCCCAGTACTCCACGAGGCGCCCTGGGCGGGGGGTGGCCCGGCCGGGCGGAGCGTCTCGCAGGTCGTCGACCAGTGCTCGCCGGTAGAAACCCAGGCGGGAGAAGAACGGAAGGTAGTGGCTACGCGACACGACGTTGACGCTGTCGATCTGCACTACCGCGACTCGGTCGACCACTCGCCGCACATGGCGCAGACTCACCTCGCCCGTGACGGGTGGGTCAGCGAAACCTTGTGCGGCGAGCGCGATCCGGCGTGCCTGCGAGGTGCTGAGACGCAGCCCGGGCTGCACGTTCAGCAGGGTTAACCTGCGGCGGCAGGCTGCTCGATGGACGACGGCTTCTTGTCGTCGCTGAGCCGCAGGACACCGTAGGACCAGCCGCGGCGGCGATAGACCACCGACGGCATCCCCGAAGCTTCGTCGTGGAACAGGAAGAAGTCGTGGCCGACCAGTTCCATCTCGTTCAGGGCCTCGCCCACGCTCATCGGCACCGAGGCGTGCACCTTCTCGCGGAGCTCGATGGGGCTGTTGCCTTGCGTGCCGAGATCAGAGTCCATCGCTTCGGTCGGGTCGGTTTCGACCTCGGCCGGGGTGGGGGCGATCAACGGCTCGGTCGGCAGGCCGAAGGTCGCTTCCGAAACCGAGGGCAACCGGTGCTTGCCGGTGTGCGAGATGCGGCGCTTGTCGTTGGTGCGTCGTAAGCGCTCCACAAGTTTGTTCATGGCGAGGTCGAGGGCCGCGTATTCCTCGTCGGCGGCCGCTTCCGCGCGCACCACACTGCGCTTGATGTAGCAGGTGATCTCGACTCGTTCGCTCTCTTTGGCCAGGCGTGGGTTCGCCTCAGTGGTCAGCACCACCTCGATGCGCGAGACGCGGGGGGCGAGGTGCGGAATCTTCTCGAGCTTCTCGTCGAGGTGTCGACGGAAGCGGTCCGAGATCGACTTCTTCCGACCTGTCACAGTGATGTCCATTGAAACTCCTTGAGCGGGGGGTGTGGGAACTAGGCAGTGATCTGCCCTGATGTGATGGGAAACCACCCCCTGACCTGAATCGCGCGACGCGCCGTCTCAGCACGGACGGCGGCAGCCGCACTGCGCCGTAGGTCCATTACCTCACCCTAGTCCGCGCCGGCACGAGATGGGGCGCCATGCGGGTCACGATCAGGCAAGAGTTGTGCCTGTCGCTGGGTTGCGGCCAGGCAGACGGCCAGCACCGGACCGGCGCCGACGGCTCGCAGCGCTCGGGTGGCTTCGGCGATGGTGCTGCCGGTGGTCACGATGTCGTCGATCAGGACGATCGGCGTGCCGGCAAGCGATGCCCGGGACGGGGCCGCGACCCGCATCGATCCCGCGACGTTGTTGGCCCTGCCCAGGTGGTCCAGGCCGGACTGGTCACGCACCGCCCGGCCGTAACTCAGCGCGTGCATCCCTAGCAGTCCGCAGGTGCTCGTGCGCCGAGGGTCCAGCAGCCCGGTCACCAGCTCGGCGACCGGGAATCGCCCGCGGGTGCGCGTTCCCGACGCTCGAGAGGGCACAGGAACGACAATCGCAACGCCGGCCTGCCGGAAACGCTCTGTCCACTGGGGGGAGTCGACCAACGCCTCGACGAGAGCACGGGCCACCATCGGCACGAACCAGCGACTCAGATCGGCACGATCCTGGTCCTTCCACGCGATGATCGCCGTCCGCAACGACCCGGAGTATGCCGACGCAGCCCAGGTGGGCGGCATCCCCGACGGGCACGGGTCCGGTCGGGTCGGCCTCGGGTGGACCGTGCGCAGCAGTGTGCGACACGCTGGGCACACGCCAGCCCCGCTCACGCCACATCCGGCACAGCGCTGAGGTAGAACCAGCTCCACGATGTCACGCATGCTGCGCTGCTGCGGCATGTAAGCAGACTGCCACGCCAGGGCGGTGCCCCGTGCTCGGCTGTGGACCACCACGCACCACCGTCCGGACGTGGATGAGCACATCCTTTGACCTGAGCAGCCGGTGAACCATGGCGCGTTGTTCAGCCTGCGGGCACGATCAGGTCATCTCCGTTGCGATAGGGGAACCACCCCTCGCCCTCGCGGGTGTGCACCCGGCCATCATCGGTGATGATGGCCAACTTGACGCTCTCACCGGTCGGCATACCGATGAACGTGCGGGCCCCGGGCTCTACTGTCAGCGGTTGCAGCCAGCCGCCGATCGGAAGAAGGTAGGGATGGTCCTGATCATCGCTCTGCTGTCGGCCGAGAACGACCAGCGACTCCTGCGAGGCCCACGATGCGTCTACGACAGAGGTGATCGTCGGGGCGAGCGGTCGAGGCGGGGTGAGCGCCGTCGGACGGCCTTGCTGGTCCCGGACGATCCCGCTCAGCAGCAGACTCGTGGTCACGGCGTCCTCACTCGCGGCACCGTCGCCTCCACTGCCCTCACTCACCGGGCCGTCACTCACCGGGCCGTCACTGGCCTCCGGTGGCGAGCCCTCCCCTCGGTCGCGTACGACGATGAGGGCGCGTTGCCCGTCCGGGGAGACGTCAAAGGACTCAATATGCGCCTGTGGTTCCAGCCACTCCGCCTCGACGGGGCGGGCCAGCGCGGTGATGCTGTCCTGCGTGTCGATGGCCCACACGCGGGGCAGGCTCGAGGACCGTCCCGCCACCCACAGCGTGCCGGCCCCGTCGAAGACGGGCGCGCTCAGCCCTTCACCGATGTCACTTCGTTCCACCTGCTCCTCGCCGATCCGGCGCCACAGGATGCCTCGATCGACGTCGACCGCCGCGAACTGCTCGGCGGCTCCACTGATGGCCAAGTCCACCCATCGCGAGGAGACCTGAGGTAGGTCCATCGCCGGATCGGGCAGCTCGTCGCGGGGTAGGTCCCGCAAGGCGTAGTTGCCAGGATCGACCGGCGTCAAGGTCGGCCCCACGCGTAACACCGCGAAGCCCGGGGGCGGGTCAGGATCGCTCATGCCCAGCTGCGACAACGAGCTGACCGGGCCGGTCACTCCCGGCGCGCTCAGAGCTTGACCGTTGATCTGCAGCTCGACATCGCGCACCCCAGCCGCCTGGCTGAGGGTGGCGAAGAACTGCGCATAGAGGGCCCGCACCTGGGAGGGGTCCTCAGTCAGCCCCGCACCCTGCAGATTGACCGTCGCGGTCCCCGTGGCCGGGTCGACCGGCACCGCCCCCGCGACCAAGTTGGTCTCGTTGCTCACTCCGGTGCGCACCGCCTCGGCCAGGTAGGCCGGAACCGGTGCCAACAACGCTCTGGCCAGGGCGGTCGGTAGGCCCTCGTCCCGGGAGAACCACCGGGTCTCCGGCACGAACTCCTCCTGCGTGGGCGCGAGGTAGTTGATCGACGCAGTGCGGTACTGGGCCTCGAAGGCATTGACCGAGAGCCACAAGCCGAAGTCGTCCGGGAATGAGTTGATCCGCCACTGTCCATCCACCTGAGTCAAGCCGAAGCGTTGAGTCCGGGTACTGTCCGCCGGAAGCTGGGTCAGCCGACCGTCGCCGTCCAACATCCCCTGCACCGGGACATTGGCCTCGATCCCGTCGTCACCGACGCTGGTCAAGTCGTAGTCCCGTGGATAGATCAAGATCTGGCTCGTGGGCACCCACGACGAGGCTAGAGCTGAGGTCAGGTAGGTACGCGCGACCTCGTGACTATCCGCAAAGCTCACGTTGGCCAGCAGGAATCCGCGCACGATCTGTTCGGGAGTGGCGTCCGCACTGGGTCCTTGCGGGCGCACTTGGATGACTTGACGCTCTTGGCCCAGCACGGGTTCACCGGCCTGGGGGTTGGCGTTCGTCGGCAACCCTCCACCGCACCCGGCCAACACCACGAGCAGCGCCGCCATTGCGGCCACCAGCCAGCGGCGCGCCGCGGCGCCGGAACTCGGGCTGGCAACGCGTGGTTCGGCGGTCGATCTCGGGGTCACGGGTCCTCGGTTCATGTCTGTGCCTGCTCACTGCCCGCGGGGTGTCGAAGGCCAGCGTCCAGGTCTTCCAGCCTGAGGTCTTCCAGGCTCAGCTCTTCCAGATCGGGGGCCTGGCCTTCGCCGCGCGGTGCCAGGGTTTCCCCGGTATGGCGAGGCAGCGTCAGTCGGAAACAGGCCCCTTCGTGCGGCCGGCCGGCGGCCTCCAACCGGCCACCGTGCAGGAGCGCATCTTCGCGCGCGATCGCCAACCCCAGGCCGGTACCGCCCGTGGTGCGAGTCCGCGCGGTGTCGGCGCGCCAGAACCGTTCGAAAACCTGCTCCCGCTGGTCGGCCTCCAAACCGATTCCGTGGTCTCGCACGGACACCGCGGCGACCTTCTCGTCGTAGTGGAAGGCGACGTCGATCGGCTTAGACTCTCCGTGTTCGACCGCGTTCATCAGCAGGTTGCGCAGCACTCGGCTGACCCGACGCGAATCCATCTCGACGATGATCGGGGGGCTGTCCATCACCCTGATCTCGCTGCCCTCGCGGCTGGCGAACGGCTCCACCGAGTCGATCACCGCGTGCGCGAGCCCGACGATGTCCCCTGGTTGCGCCTCCATGACCATCGCGCCGGAGTCGTATCGACTGATCTCCAAGAGCTCGGTCAGCAGGTCCTCGAAGCGGTCCAGCTCGCTGTAGAGCAACTCCGCGGAGCGGGAGACCGGAGCGCTGAAGTCGTCGCGGGAGGCGTGCAGGACTTCTCCCGCCATCCGGATCGTGGTCAACGGAGTTCGCAACTCGTGTGACACGTCTGACACGAAGCGCTGTTGCACCAAGGACAGCTGCTCAAGCTGTTGGATCTGGTGCTGCAAGCTGTCGGCCATCGTGTTGAACGAGGTGGCCAAACGGGCCAGTTCGTCGGTGCCGTTGACCTCCATCCGTTCATCGAGCTCGCCGCGGGCCAAGTCCTGACTCACCGCCGCGGCTTGCCCCACCGGGTCGGTGACCAAGCGGGCAGCGAGCCACGCGAGCCCGCTGACCAGCAGCGCCAGCCCGATCCCACCGATCAGGAACCACTCGCGGATCAAGTCGAGGATCTCCTGCTCGCGATCCAGCGGATAGATCAGCACCAAGTCGTAGGGGCCGGCACGCGGGATCTGGACGCGAGAGGCCACGGACACGGCGGTTTGCTGTTCGCCGGTCTGGATGTCGGGCACCCGGGTGACCACGACCTGCTGAAGGCCCGGCGTTTGTTGCAGCGCTTCGCGCAACTGCGGTGGAACATCGCCCACGTCCAGGCCGCCGAAGGTCACCGGCGAGATGAGGGTGTCGCGGTCGGTGTCCAAGGACTGCACCAACACGGCCCGACGGTTATCACCCTGCCCCCCCGAGACGACCTGGTTGACGGTATCCACCGCCGCCGCAGACAAGCCGAAGTCGTCTCGGCGATCCGTGGCGTCGAACAACTCCTGAGCCTGCTGAACCTGCTGCGCGGCGTCCGCCTCGGCCCGTGCCACGGCTTGTTCGACCAAGCCCACGGCCACCCGCTGGTACAACAACGTCCCCAGCGCCGCGGCCAGTATCGTGCCGGCCACCAGCGTCGCTGCGATGACCCGAAGCCGCAGCGACGAGCGCCACCAGGCCAACAACCGAGACCGGATGGAACGCGCGACGCTGGCGAGGGTCGAGGCCACCGGGCTCGGCTTAGCCAGCTCCGGCTTTGTATCCGACACCACGCACCGTCAGGACGATCTTCGGGTTCTCGGGATCACGCTCGATCTTGGAACGCAACCGCTGCACGTGCACGTTCACCAAGCGGGTGTCACCGGCGTGCCGGTATCCCCACACCTGCTCCAGCAACGACTCGCGGTCGAAGGCTTGGGACGGACGCCCCGCGAGGGCCACCAACAGGTCGAACTCCAAGGGGGTCAACGGCACGACCTCACCGTCCCTGGTGACCGAGTGGCCGGAGACGTCGATCAGCACGTCGCCGATACGCAGTTGCTCGTCACGGTATCGATCGACCCGGCGGAGTCGGGCTCGGACCCGGGCCATCAACTCCTGCGGCTTGAACGGCTTGACCACGTAGTCGTCGGCGCCCGCTTCCAGACCGGCGACGACGTCGTGCGAATCGGTCCGCGCGGTGAGCATGACGATCGGAACCCCGGACTCGGCCCGCAGCTGTCGGCATACCTCCACGCCGTTGGTCGTGGGCAACATGACGTCAAGCAACACCAAGTCCGGACGGTATTCGCGAAACATCGACACGGCACGCCCACCGTCGGCACAGTGCGCGACGTCGAGGTTTTCTTTGCGCAGGACAATGCCGAGCATTTCGGCGAGCGCCTGATCGTCGTCGACCACCAGAATCCGAGGGTTCACATCCGTTGCTTTCTGTTGCCGGGACCGCGCCGATCCGTCCTCGGGGGCTCAGTAGCGGTAGTGGTCCGGCTTGTAGGGACCAGCCACGTCCACCCCAAGGTACTCTGCCTGCTCCTTGGTCAACTCGGTCAACACGGCTCCGAGCGCTTCCAGGTGCAGCCTCGCGACCTCTTCGTCGAGGTGCTTCGGTAGGACGTGCACCCCGAGCGGATACTCCTGCGGCTTGGTGAAGAGCTCCATCTGGGCCAGCGTCTGGTTGGCGAACGAGTTGGACATCACAAAGCTGGGATGTCCGGTCGCGTTGCCCAGGTTCATCAGCCGCCCTTCGGACAGCACGATGATGGACCGCTCGCCGCGATCCGTCGTTGTGTCCGTCTCGGGATCGGTCACCGTTTCGGCGGGCATCACCCACTCGTGGACCTGGGGTTTGATCTCGATCCGCTGCACGCCCGGAATGCGGGACAAGCCAGCCATGTCGATCTCGTTGTCGAAGTGACCGATGTTGGCCACGATCGCCTTGTCCTTCATGGCCCGCATGTCAGCGGCGGTGATCACGTCCCGGCATCCGGTCGTGGTGACGAAGAAGTCGGCGCGATCCAGCACATCGGCCAACGCAGCCACCTGATAGCCCTCCATCGCCGCCTGCAACGCACAGATCGGGTCGATCTCGGTGACGATGACGCGCGCTCCCTGACCGGCCAGCGCTTCCGCACACCCCTTGCCGACGTCACCGAATCCGCAGACCACGATGGTCTTGCCTCCGATGAGCGTGTCCGTGGCCCGGTTCAACCCGTCGATCAGGCTGTGTCGGCAGCCGTACTTATTGTCGAACTTGGACTTGGTAACCGCATCGTTGACGTTGATCGCAGGAAACAAGAGCTGGTGGGCTTCGTGCAGCTGGTAGAGCCGGTGCACCCCGGTGGTGGTCTCCTCGGTCACTCCCCGGATGCCATCGGCGATCTGCGTCCACATGGTGGGTCGCTCGGCCAGCGTCCCACGCACGGTCTCCAAGATGACCTTCCACTCGTCCGGGTCGTTCTCGTCGGCCGAAGGCACGGCCCCAGCGGCCTCCCACTCCTTGCCCTTGTGGACCAAGAGGGTGGCGTCTCCGCCGTCGTCCAAGATCATGTTCGCCTCGCTGCCCTGCGGCCAGTCCAGAATCTGGGTGGTGCACCACCAGTACTCTTCGAGACTTTCGCCCTTCCAGGCGAAGACGGGCACGCCCTGCGGGTCCTGTGCGCTCCCGTGCGGTCCGACGACGACCGCGGCGGCGGCCTCGTCCTGGGTGGAGAAGATGTTGCACGAGGCCCAGCGCACCTGTGCGCCCAGGGCGACCAGAGTTTCGATCAGCACGGCAGTCTGCACGGTCATGTGCAGGGAGCCCGCGATCGTGGCTCCGGCCAGCGGCTGAGTCGAGGAGTAGCGCTCGCGAATCGCCATCAGCCCGGGCATCTCGTGCTCGGCGAGACGGATCTGGTGGCGACCGGCCTGGGCCAGGCCGAGGTCGGCCACCTTGAAGTCAAATGATGCGACGTCGCTCGTCATGAATGCCTGTCCTCGGTGATGGGGGATGCGGGTACAGCGCCCCATCGTACGGGGGCAGGATCAGAGAATGCTGAGTGGCTGCTCGAGGTCCAGCCCCAGCAGGGCGTTCTCCACCACCTCCGCCAGGGCGGGATGGATCCAGTACTGGCCCCGAGCCATCTGGTGGACATGGAGCCCGAAGGTCATGGCCTGAATCAGCGGCTGAATAAGCGAGGAGGACTGCGGACCGAGGAAATGCGCGCCGAGCAGCAGCCCGCTTCGCCGATCGGCCACCAGCTTCAGCAGACTCTGGGTGTCCTCCATGGCCCATCCGTATGCCGTGTCCCCGTAGGCCTGCACCTTGACCGTGACGTCGTGTCCGGCCGCACGCGCTTCGCGTTCGGTGGCACCGACACTGGCGATCTGCGGGTGCGTGAACACTGCCGCGGGAACGTTGGTGTGCCGGAAGGGCCGCAGGTCATCGGGGTGGGTCAGGTTGTGCTGCACCACGCGGGCTTCGTGGTTGGCCACGTGCTTGAGCTGATACGGCGAGCAGACGTCGCCCAAGGCCCAGACGCTCGCTGCGCTGGTCCGACCGAACGCATCCACCTGCACCCGCCCGTCCTCGCCCACCGTCACGCCCGCACGATCCAGGCCCATATCGTCGGAGTTCGGGGCCCGCCCGGTGGCCACAAGGACCACGTCGGGGTCAAGGGTGGTGCCGTCGGAGAGCCGGACGTGTGCCCCCCCGCCCTGGCGAGTATCCAGGCCGGCAACCGTGACTCCCAGGCGCACGTCCCACTGGTCCTGGGCCGCGGCGGTGAAGGCCGCGCTGATCTCCGCGTCGAGGTGGCGCAGCAGGGCGTCACCGCGGTTGACGATGGTGACCGACACCCCCAGGGCGGTGAAGACGTGCGCGAACTCCGAGGCGATGTAGCCCCCGCCGACGATGAGCATCGTGGCCGGGAGGGACTCCAGTCGCATCACAGTGTCGGAGGTATACACCTCGACGGCGCTCTCCGCGATGACCGGCGGCACCGTGGGGCGCGCTCCGGTGGCGATCACGATCTGGGTGCCAGTGATCTGCTGCTCCGAGCCGTCGCTGGCGGTGACGGTGAGACAGCGTCCACCGGTGAAGCGGGCCTGACCGGTCAACAGCGTGGTGTGCGGCCCCCGCGCTCGATACTCCCGACCAGCGAGCGAGATCGGGTCGATGCGCCCGAAGATACGGTCCCGGATGTCCGGCCATCGCACCTCCGTGAGCTGGGAATCGACGCCGAACCGGGAGGAGGCGCGAACGGTGCCAGCCACCTCCGCGGCGTAGACGAACATCTTGGTGGGGATGCAGCCGACGTTCAGGCAGGTGCCGCCGAAGGTTCCGGACTCGACAATGGCCACCGAGAGGTCGGGATACTGCGGCCCGATCAGCGCGTTGCCGGAACCGCTACCGATGATGATCAGGTCGAACTCAGATCGCGTCATTCGCCGAACCCTACCCAGACGGATCGGGCGAGGCGGTGTGGGTCACTTCGTGCGGTCGCGCAGATCGGCCACGTGGGGAGAGACCGCGGGGTCCAGTCCCAGGCCCAACGCGAGGTAGGTGGCCGCGAAGTCGACGGTGGCGATGTGATCGGCCAACTGCACGACCGCCTCCCCCGGGCCCGCCTGAGACTCGATGACTCGCACGCCGGCGCCTTGCGCCGTGGCGATCACCGCTTCGGTGACACTGGCGCGTTCGGCACCGCTCAACACCCACAGGCCCAACGGCGGGAAGTCCGCGGCGTCGAGGTAGGGATCGGCGAAGATCCCCGAGCTCGCCGGCTCGGGGGCTCCGCGACGTTCCATCAGCTCGCCCTCGGGCTCATCGAAGTGGTGCGGCTCCCAGGAGCTTGTATCGACGTCACCGAGCCTGATGCGGCTCCGGTCGTAGGTGCCCGGTCGTTGCCCACCAGAACCGCGACCCCCGATCGGGCTGCTGGTGTACGGCCCGTCCAGACAGGCCACGATCTGGCTGGCGGCGTCCGGCAGCTCCCCGAAGGCGGCGGGTATGCGGGCAGTGCGCGCCAGCATGGAGCTCGCCCGGGCGGCGGCCACTCCCCCCATCGGACCTTCCCCGAGGACCATGGGCACGGTCTCAGCCAGTTGCACCGCCAACAGCTTCGCCGGATTGACGAAACTCTCCGAGGAGGGACGAAACGACTCCGCTCGCTCGTCAAGACGGTCCGCCACCTGTTCCAACACGGCCTGGGACGAGGTGATCAGCCCCAGGTGGTCGCTGTCGAAGGCCAACAACACCGGCGTGAGCAGCGACCAGAGCGACGTGCGACTGTTGATCCGATTCCGGCCCACCCCAATGTGGACACCACGCGCAGACGCACACACCTGCGCCAACGGCGAATCGTGCGCTCCCACGGTGATCAGGCTCGCACCCCGACGCGCCGCCTCGGCCGCGACGGCCAGCGGCCCGGGCGCACGACCCGACAAGGAGACGGCCACGACGACATCCAAGGGGCCGACCCAGCCGGGCAACGGCAGGTTGCGGCGCGCCTGCACCGGGACCGGCGATCCGGGCTCGGCCAACAACTCCAAGACGTCAGCCACGACGGCTGAGCCACCGAGCGCCGCGACCAGGACCGAGCGGGGACGGCCAACGTCGGCGAGCCGGTCGATCCCCGCTTCCCGGCTCAGGGTCAGCGCCTCCCGAGCCTGCGCACCGGCCGTGGCCAGCGCGCGCAACGTGCCCCGACTGTCTTTGCGCAGCATCTCCTCGGTGTCGTCGAGGAGCGCGTCGTCAATGTGCGGAGCCATCGGTCCCGGAGTCCCGGGTGATCACGGTCGCCTCGTGAGCCAACAGCACGGGTATGCCGTGGTCGAAGCGATAGCGGCGTCGTTGGCCGGTCGCGCCGCAGTCGGTGTCGCAGACCAGCACCGCGGCGCCCTGATCGTCGGTGTCGTCCACCAGAGGGTGCAAGCCAACCGGACACCGCAAGATGTCCCGAACCCAGGATTCCATCGGCGCGTTCATAGCGACACCGTACCCACGATGACCGCCAACACCGCGTCCCGAACCGTCCGCATCGTCTCCTCGTCGTGGGCCTCCACGTTCAGCCGCAGCAACGCCTCGGTGTTGCTCGAGCGGACCGAGACCGTCCAAAAATGTCCACCGGGGCCGTCGCTGCTGATCGCTATGCCGTCGAACTCGGTGATCGCCGGCACAGAATCCAGACCGGCCGCCCAGTCCCGCACGTGCTGCAACGCTGCGGGGACGTCACCCACGACTGAGTTGATCTCGCCGGAGTGGGCATACCGGGTGTACGGCTCCACGAGCGCCGACATGGTGCAACCGCTGGGTTGATGACCCAACGCCGCCAACACGTGCAGCGCCGCCAGCATCCCTGTGTCCGCCCGCCAGAAGTCCCTGAAGTAGTAGTGGCCCGAGTGCTCACCACCGAAAACCGCGTCGTGCTCGGCCATCGCGGCTTTGACGTACGAGTGCCCCACCTTGGCCATCACCGCCTGCGCCCCGCACCTGATCACGGTGTGCGGCACAACTCGGGAGGTGATGCTGTTGTGCACCACGCTGACCTGTTCCACCGGCACTCCGCGGGCCACCTCCTTGGCGATCTCGCGCGCAGCCACCAGCGCGGTGATCGCGCTCGCCGTCACCGCGGCACCCTGTTCGTCCACGACGAAACACCGATCGGCATCACCATCGAAGGCCAGGCCGAGGTCCGCGCCGTGCGCCACGACCGAGGCCTGAAGGTCGACGAGGTTGGCCGGGTCCAGCGGATTGGCTTCGTGATGGGGGAAGGAGCCGTCCAGGTCGAGATAGAGCCCGATCATCTCCACGGTGGGTGCGGCCGCGCCGAAGACGGCCGGAGCAGTGAGCCCGGCCATCCCGTTTCCGGCGTCCACCACGATCCGCAAGGGGCGGCTGTCGCGCAGATCGACCAGCGAGTGCAGGTATGCCGAGTAGTCAGCGAGCACATCGTGCTCGCGGATCGTTGCGGTGCGCACACTCTGGGCGGGCTGCCCCGGTGGGGACGGGGCCGCTGACGACGGTCCCTGCGGGGAGAGTCCAGGTCGGTCCAGCATCCATTGGGCCAGGTCACGCACGAGTTCCAGCCCGGTGGCCATCTCCAACGGCACCGCCTCACTGCGACACAGCTTGATGCCGTTGTAGGTCGCCGGATTGTGGCTGGCGGTGATCATGGCTCCGGGACAACGCAACGTGCCGGTGGCGAAATAGAGCTCATCGGTGGCGCACAGTCCGATCAGCACGACGTCCAACCCGGCCTCGCGGACACCGTCGCCGAAGGCGTCCGCCAAGGCGGGCGAGGAAGCCCGCATGTCGTGTCCGAGCACGATGCGGCGATGCCCGTCCGGTTGGGCTATGACGTGGGCGAAGGCACTGCCGATCGCCCGGCACACCCGGGGGGTGAGCTGGCCATCGACCAACCCTCGTATGTCGTATGCCTTGATGAATGCCGACAGGTCAACCAGAGTCAACGCCTCGTCGCTACCGGTCCCGCAGCACGCGCAGGTGACCGCGCCGGGTGACTTCGGTCACGCTGGACGGCGTCGCCGGGTGAGCGGGGGATGCGGGCGATGTCGGGGGCATCACGCGGCGTTCGCGCACCGCTTCCGCGAGGGCCACGAGGTCGTCGGCCGGCGGAGCAGCGCCATCAGGGGGGTCCAGGCGGACGATGTCCCACCCGCGCGGGGCGGTCAACCCGGTGCCGTGCGTGGAGCACAAGTCGTAGGAGTGAGGCTCGGCATAGGTCGCCAACGGACCCAGCACCGCCGTCTGCTCCGCATACACGTACGTCAGCGTCGCGACGGCGCGATGCCCACAGGCAGTCCGGGAGCATCGACGGGAAATGGTCACGACACACCACTGTAGGGGGCGGCGCCACCAAGGCGCAGCACCACGCCGCGCCACTGCGTACCGATGGGTTCGACCCGGCAGCGGGCATAGGGTGCTGAGGTGACGGGCACACCTTCTCGAGACCGACATGGACGGGGTATGCGCGGCCCCTTGGCCTGGCCCCGGGTGCCGGTGATGGTGCCGCGCCGCCGTCGCTTCGACGAGATGGTGCTCGATGCCGTGGCCGCCTTCGAGCAGCGGCTGGGCTCGGCGCTGCCCGACCTGGAGGTCGCCGTCGAGGACGTGCCTCCCACCGATCCCGCACCGTGGGAGGGATCGGTAGCCCTCGGCAGACTCTTTCCGGAGCAGCACGGCACCAAGGCTCGCATGGTGATCTATCGCAGACCGGTGGAATCTCGGGGTTCGGGGCCGCTGGAAACGTCCGCGATCGTGCATGACGTCGTGGCCGAGCAGCTGGCCACCATGCTCGGCATCGACCCGGAAGACTTCGTCTGAGGCCCGTTCACGGTAGGGCCGGCGTCACCGTCGTCACCGACCGATAGATGCTGAGCTCTCGCAGGGGCAGAACCGATATCAAGGACATTCCGTCCCTGTCAGCAGCACCGTCACCGTCGCCGGCGGTGTTCCCGGTGGTGTCACCGTCGCCGGTGGTGTTCCTCGTGGTGTCGTCGGCGTTGGCGTCCCGCGCCGGGCGGGCGCGGATCCGCAGCTCGCCGCGCACAGCGGCGTACGTCTGGGCCGCCCCGGGACTGACCCACACCGCTGCGGCAGATTCCAGATCGTGAGCCAGGACGCGCCCGGGGGATAGATCGAGCTGCACCTGCTCGGTGCGACCATCCGCGTCCATGGTGATCAGTCGGATGGTCCCGCCCAGCGGAGCGAACAGATCCACCGCGTAGTCCACCCGAAGGTCCTGGCCCGGCTGCGGCAGTGGCGAACCGGCGAGCCGGCCCAGCGGCCCGGTCCCCGGTGACCAGGCCACGTCCTGACGTCCCTGTTCGTCCCGAGCCGAACGGACCTGGGCAGCAGCCACGAACTCCTCATCGCTGCTGATCTGCAGGGCGTAGGTATCGGCCGGGAGGTCGCTGACGTCGATGTCGGCAGTGCGTTGCGCGGCCACCAGGGTCACGTCCTGAGCCACCACCGCTGATCCCGCGGCCGTCAGCGCACGGATTTCGATCACCGCCTGATCAGGACCCGGCACGGCGACGCGCACGGTGGCTGAATCCGCCGCGGGCTCTGGCATCGCGAAGCCCACGATGACCTGCTCGGTCGCGGGTTGGGCCACGGGGGAGCTGAGCTCGGTTCCCCGATCCGTGGTGCCCTCCAGCAGTCGATCGCCGAGGAAGGCCGAGACCGGACCGCCGTTGGCCACCACGTGGACGACGGGTGCAGCCTCTCCCGGTGCCAATGCATCGAGCAGCAGGATCTGGCGGGCGCCCGGCTCCAGCGCCACCTCCACCCTGCGTTGTCCGGCCCCGGGTTCAGCCGCGGTCCCCCAGACGGTGACGCCGGCGGTGATCGGGCCGCGGCCCGGGTTGATCAGGACCAGTCGCTCAGCATGGCCGGCTTGGGCGCCACCAGCGATCAGCCACGAATCCTCGGCGGGCTCGCCGCAGGACGTCAGGGCGAGCCCGCGTTGCTCGTCCTGGTCACTGAGATAGATCTGGGCAGCGCTCAGCGCAGGGGCCAGCGACCCGCTGGCCGAGACCACCCCCGCGCGCGCAGTGTCAATCTGCCCGTGCAGCAGCGCACCTCGTCGGGATGCGGTCGCCAGCGCATCGCCGCCGCTGACCCGCATCTCCAGCGTGCCGCGAGGCACGTCCGCGGGCTTCTCACCCGCGGTCGATGGGAAGTCTCCGGGGAGGGCCTCAGGAGGTGCCGACACAGCGGCTATCCCGACGGCCTGCGGACCCTCACGGACCGCAGAGTCGGCCAATCCCCTACGTTCAGGTCCGGGGCACACGAGGGCAGCACCATCCACCGGCGTCACCGGCGCCGAGCCGCCCGCGGTGTTCACCCCGGGGGTGAGCGACGTTCCCAGGCCGGTGCGACCACCCAACTGGATTGTCCCCTCCCATTGTGCCGCGCCGAGCATCACAGCTGCTGCCGTGGCCACCACGACCAGGGCCCGCGCGCCGGCGGAGCGGTAGTGGGACATCAGCGGCCTCGGCGCTGTGCCGAGCCAATCACGGGCAGGGCGAAGAAGGTGCTCACCAGTGCCAGGGACGCTGCGGCCCACCACCACTGTTGGTCGGCCATCGGGACCTCGATGGCGAGCGAACCGCCACCGGGCGGCACGGCATACCGGACCGGGAACCCCGCCTCCGGTTCCAGCAGGGCGCCGTCGAGTCGAACCTGCGCCACTCGCGCCCACGCCGCCGGCTCCGAGACCACCAGATAGGCGCTCTCCGGCGGCAGCTCGACCCGAGCGCGGGTCACCTCGTCGTCGATCGGCACCTCGAGGCGCTGTCCGGATCCGGACTCGGCCCACACCCGTGCTCCCCCCGCGGACGGGCCCACTCGCCACAGCCCGCCTCCCTGAGTCGAGCTCACCCTGGTCGACATCGGCAGTCGGTCGATGCGGGCGAAAAGTGGATGAGTCTGCGGCGCCTCGACCGTGATGTACCCGACGGCTAGGTCGGACAGCGCCCGCTGCACGGGCTCCGGATCGGCGAGAGAGCTCTCCGGGGAGTCCACCAGCGCCGAGACGACCGCAGCCACGGGATCACGGTCGGCCCGACCGGCGAGTGTGTCTGCGGCACCGTCGGCGCCGAGCAGGTCGCGCGTGCGATCCCGCAACCAGGGGGTCGGCTCGGCGCCGACCAGGTCGTAGCTGACCCCGTGACCGGCAGGTGCGGTCGTCCCGTTCGGCTCGGGTCTCAGCTCGATCATCCGTGTCCGGTTCGGCCCGGTAGCCCGCTCGGCGACCACCGCCGGGACCGGAGTCTGCGCCGCGTCCAACTGGGCGCTCGCCGGCGCCGCTGCATGCACCGCCACACTGCCGATCACCCCCGCCCCAGCC
>JBASAZ010000285.1:0-6101 GCA_049650845.1 Ornithinimicrobium sp. | reverse complement strand
CGCCCTGGTCTTCGGCCTCGACCTCGGCTGGGGACCGTTCGGCGCGGTCCCGGCCGCCGCCTTCCTCGGCGCCCTGCTGGCCGTGTCGGCCTCCGCGCTCGTGGCCCGCGGCTCGTTCAGCTCGCCGGCCACCCTGCTGCTGTCCGGGGTCGCGATGGCCGCACTGTTCTCGGCGGCGCAGACCTACGCCCTGCAGAAACTCGACGAAACCCGGGCCCGGGAAGTCCTGTCCTGGCTGTTCGGGCGGTTGGCCACCAGCGGGTGGGAGCAGGTCGGCATCCTCGCGCCGTACGTCGTGGTGTGCGGGGGTGTCCTCGTGCTGCACCGCCGTCACCTCGACGTGATGCGGATGGGTGACGACGAGGCTCGGGCGCTCGGACTGGATCCGGCCCGCGCCCGCCTGATCGTGATCGTGGCCGCGACGCTGCTGACCGCCGCTGCGGTCGCGGTCAGCGGTCTGATCGCCTTCGTCGGACTGGTCGTGCCGCATGTCGTCCGACTGACCAGCAGCCACAGCTATCGCGTGATTCTGCCGCTCTCCGCGTTGGTCGGCGCATCGTTCCTGGCCGCGGTGGACATCGGGGCCCGCACCCTCGTGGCGCCCTCGGAGCTTCCGGTCGGCATCATCACCGCCCTGGTCGGCGCCCCCTTCTTCGCCTTCGTCCTGCGACGCTCGCGCCGGGTCGACGTATGACTGCGCTGCCGCACTGCGTTCTGTCCGCACGCGATCTGCACGTGGCGTATCACGGCAACGCGGTGCTGGATGCGGTCGACCTCGACCTGCACGCCGGCGAATGGCTCGGCGTCATCGGCCCGAACGGAGCCGGGAAGTCGACGCTGTTGCGCACCCTGGCCGGGTTGACCGATCACCGCGGCACGATCCACGCCCTGGACGGACCGCCCAAGGCCACCGACATCTCGCTGATGCCCCAAGCCCCGGTGATGCCCGAAGGTATGTCGGTCATCGAGTACGTCCTCTTGGGGCGGACCGCCCATCTGAGCTGGTTGTCGAGGGAGTCCAGAGCCGATCGGGACATCGCCGTCTCCGTGCTGCGCCGGTTGGACCTGGCCGCCTTCGCGGCGCGCCCCATGCGGGCCCTGTCCGGAGGGGAGGCACAACGGGTCGTCGTGGCCCGCGCGTTGGCCCAACGAGCCCCCGTCATGCTGCTCGACGAGCCGACATCGGCGCTCGACCTGGGCCACCAGATGGCGGTGCTGGAACTGGTCGACGACCTTCGTCATACCGACGGCTTGAGCGTGATCGCGGCCATGCACGACCTGACCACCGCCGCGCGATTCTCGGACCGTCTCCTCCTGCTCGATCACGGGCGCACGGTCACCGTGGGCAGCCCCGCCGAAGTCCTGACCGCCGACCTGCTCAGCGACGTCTACGCCACCGACCTCACGGTGCGGGTGATCGACGGTGAGCGCGTCGTGCTCCCCAGCCCACGCTCCGGTGCACACCGAAAGCGCGTCTCGTGACCGCGCCGCGCCCCACCGCCGAGCCGCCATCGGCCGCGATGACCCCGCTGGAGGTGGTGCCGCCGCACGCCGGTCACCGGGGCGTTCTGTGCTGGCGTTTCGCGCAGCCCGTGACGATGCTGTCGTCGGCCTCGGTGGGGGGCGGACTCGGCATCCGCCACTGGTTGCTGAACGTCGGGGTCCCCAAGGGCTACGCACGGAGGGATCTGGACACGCACGCTGGTGAGGTGGCCACCGGTCTCGGTCTGCACGGGGAGGGCGCCACCTTGTTCACCGCTGCCGACGTCACCCGGGTGCAGGAGGCGGTCGAAACCGACGTCCACGTGGCCGCCACGGTGGGGATCACGGCCCCGACCTGGGCGGCGGATCGCAGCGGCGGATTCACCCCGTGGACTCCCGGGACGATCAACATCGCGGTCCACCTCCCCGTGGCGCTGCCGCCGTCGGCCCTGGTCAATATGGTGATGACCGTGACCGAAGCCAAGACTCAAGCACTCGCCCGGGCGGGTGTCCCCGGCACCGGGACGGCCTCCGATGCGGTGGCCATCACCTGCCCCCCCGGGGATGCGACCGAGGCTTTCGGCGGACCCAGATCGCGCTGGGGGAGCCGGGCCGCCCTCGCGGTGTATGCGGCGGTCCTCGCCGGATCGGGCCCGCAGTGATCACGGTGGTGCTCGGCGGCACCCGTTCGGGCAAGTCGGACGTAGCCGAGCGACTGGCGAGCGCGGCGACGGGTGGCCAGGTCAGCTACATCGCCACGGCGGCCCCAACGGTCGACGAGGACTTCGCCGCCCGGATCGCCGCCCATCGCGCCCGTCGACCCGACTCGTGGGCCACCCTCGAATGTGTCCAGCCACAGGACCTCGTGACCCACCTGCGGGAAGCCGCCGGGGTGGTCCTGATCGACTCCCTGGGCACCTGGGTGACCCGTCACGAGGACCTCGTGGTCGAACCCGACGCGCTGCTCCGGGGGCTGCTGGCTCGACACGGGGACACCATCATCGTCAGCGAAGAGGTCGGGCTTGCGGTGCACCCGCCGACCGCCGTCGGTCGCCGCTACGTCGATGCCGTCGGCACGCTCAACCAGCAGGTCGCGGCCATCGCGGATCGCGTCCTGTTGGTGGTCGCCGGACACATCCTGGCGTTGCAGCCTTTCGACGCATGAGCCGGCGGCGCCGGGCCGGAGCAGTTGCAGTCGGGCTCCTGCTCGATCGGGTCCTGCCCGAACCTCCGACACGTTGGCATCCGGTCGCCTGGTTCGGCACCGCGATGGGTCACCTCGAAGGTGTCCTGTGGGCCGATGCCCGAAACGCCGGGGTGGGGTATGCCGTCAGTGGCGCCGCGCTCGGAGTGAGCGCCGGAGCCGTCGTGGGTTTCACGGCGCCGGTGGTCACCGTCTGCGTTGCCGGGCGCGAGCTGCGTCGCGTCGCCCGCAGCATTGAGCAGCGACTGGTCGCCGATGACCTGACCGGCGCTCGGGACCTGTTGCCCTCGCTGGTAGGTCGGGACCCGAGCAGCCTGGACGCCCATGGAATCGCCGCCGCTGTCGTGGAGTCGTTGGCTGAGAACAGCGTGGACGCGGTGGTCGCTCCGTTGTGCTGGGCAATGCTGGCCGGCGCTCCGGGCGCGGCGGCATACCGGGCGGTCAACACGATGGACGCCATGGTCGGGCACCACAACGAGCGCTACGGACACTTCGGGTGGGCGGCGGCCCGTACCGACGATGTCGCCAACTACGTGCCGGCTCGTGTCTTTGCGGCGCTGGTGGCGCTGGCCACACCGACGCGTGCCCTCGAGGTGTGGATCGCGGTGCGTCGTGATGCGCCGGCCCACCCCTCGCCCAACGCCGGAGTCGCCGAGTCCGCGGTGGCGGCCGCGCTCCGGGTCGAGCTGGGTGGCCCGTTGCGCTACGGCTCGCGGGTGGAGGACCGGCCACGACTCGGGAGTGGCCCGCGACCCGGCGCACCGGACATCGACGCGGCGATCCGACTGACCTCACGCGTCGAGTGGCTCATCTGCCTTGCGCTGGCCTGCGCGAGCGTACGGGTCCCACGTCGGTTACGCCGCGACTGAGCGCGCTGGTCTGCATACCAGGCGATCCTCACCGAGGTCGGTGGCACCGGACCGATGATTCTGGAGGGCGGGCCCGGTCGATATGGGCAACAGCAGCGTCACGAGGGGCGCCGCCCTACGATCGGAGACACCATGAGCGAGTCAACTGTCACCACCCGCACCCACCAGATGATCTTCGTCAACCTGCCGGTGAAGGATCCCGCTGCGAGCCGCGAGTTCTTCACCACGTTGGGATACGGCTTCGACGAGGAGATGTGCAACGACGAGGCACTGGCCCTGGAACTCGGGACGAACCACTACGCGATGTTGTTGCAGACCGAGTTCTTCGGCCAGTTCCACGATGCGCAGGTGGCCCAGCCCGGACACCACGAGGTGCTGACCTGCCTGTCGGCGGACAGCCGCGACGACGTCGATGACCTGGTCGGCCGCGCGGTCCAGGCCGGTGGTCGCCACGTGCGGACCGAGGAATACGGCGACTTCATGTATGGCCGTTCCTTCGCTGACCTCGACGGCCACATCTGGGAGATCATGTGGATGGACGTGGAGCGCGCCCGCGCCGCCGGAAGCGTTGGCTGAGGGGACATAGTGAGCACCGACTTCGAGGCCGAGACGACGGGGCTGCGACGCGAGCTGTTGGCGCACTGCTATCGGATGATGGGATCGGCCGTCGACGCCGAGGATCAGGTCCAGGAGACCTACCTGCGGGCCTGGCGTGCCTTTCACAATTTCGACGGGCGATCTTCGGTGCGCACGTGGATGTATCGCATCGCGACCAACACGTGCCTCAACGCGCTCTCGTCGGCCTCGAAGCGGGTGCTCCCGAGCGGGTTGGGCGCTGGACCCGGCGACCCGAGGGCGCCGCTCGTCCCGCGGCCCGAGGTGAGCTGGCTGGAGCCGTTGCCCGACAGCGTGCTGTGGCAAAGCGCCGCGCCGACTCCCGAGGAGGAGTTCCTGGCTCGCGAGAACGTCGCGCTGGCGTGGACCGCCGCGCTGCAGGACCTGCCGCCCACCCAACGTGCCGTCCTGCTGTTGCGGGAAGTGCTGGGTCTGAGCGCAGCGGAGGTGGCCGAGTCGTTGGAGACCACGACGGCGTCGGTCAACTCCGCCCTGCAGCGCGCGCGGTCGAAGGTCGGCGACGGCCTGAGCGAGCCCGCGGGCGAGGTCGACGAGAAGGTCGAGGCTGCGGCGGTCGAAGCGTTCGTTGCGGCGTTTGAGCGGCACGACTTCGACGCGGTCGTCGCCTCACTCGCACAGAATGCGACGTGGCAGATGCCACCGTTCGACCGGTGGTACTGCGGGGCACGCCAGGCCGCCGAGCTGTCCTGGACGCACTGCCCCGCGAAAGCCCCAGGCGACCTGAGGTTCCGCACCACCCGCCTCAACGCAGGACCGGGCGTGGGGATGTATCTGCGCAAAGGTGATCAGTGGGAGGCGTTCCAACTGCAGGCACTGCGCGTCGACGCAGCGGGGCGGGTCGAGGACGTCATCGGATGGTTCGAGCCGCATCTGTTCCGGTTGGCCGGCCTCCCGATCGTGCTTGACCGGTGAGCGCTCCAGCGATCTGACGCCAGGTCTGTCGGTGCTGCGGTGGATGCTGCGCAGAGCGTCAGGGTCGTCAAGCACGAGGCGGTCACACACGAGGACGAAGGGTCAGCACATGGAGCACCGAGTCAGTGTCCGGGTCGAGGGGGCATGGTCGTTGTCGACCAGCAAGACCTTCTGGGAAGGATTTGCTCCGGCTGCGCTGGCTGAGCACGAGGGCGAGTCCCTGCAGACCGTCTTCATCAGCGAACGCGACTGGTCACCGGTCGAGGCCACGATCACCCAGCAGGACGACACTGCGCACCTCACCCTGACCGGGGCGGGGGATCTCGCGGCCGCTGCCGATCAGGTGTGCCGGTTCTTGGCCATCGACATCGACGGCCGGCAGTGGCCCGACGTGGCCGAGCGCGATCCCGTCATCGCCGAAGCGCAACGCGAACTTCCCGGGTTGCGGCCGTGCGGCTTCCACTCCCCCTATGAGGCCGCGGCGTGGTGCGTGCTGTCCCAGCGCATCCGGATCACCCAGGCGGCAAGCCTTCGCGAGCGCCTCATCAGCCAGCATGGTGAGCGAGGGGCCTTTCCCAGTCCCGACGTTCTGCGTTCGTTGGATCTTGATCTGCCGGGTCGCAAGGCCGAATATCTGCAAGCGGTGGCGGTGACCGCCCTGGATGGTCAGTTGGACGGTGCGCGGCTCAGGTCGGTCGAGCCAGCCGAGGCGATGGCCACCGTGCAAGAGGTCAAGGGCCTTGGGCCGTTCGCTGCCGAACTCGTCGTCATCCGGGGCGCAAACGCTCCGGATGCGCTGCCCAGTCACGAACGGCGCCTCCGCGACGAGGTCGCCGAACGCTACGGAGCTGAGGCACGTCTGCAGGACGTGTCTGCGTCCTGGCGTCCGTTCCGCACCTGGGCTTGCGTGTATCTGCGCGTCCTGCGGGAGCGGCGCACCGCCGAGATGGCGGGAGGCTCGCGCAGCTAGTCCTTGGCGTGGTTCAGCGCACCGAGCG
>JBASAZ010000284.1:0-2071 GCA_049650845.1 Ornithinimicrobium sp. | reverse complement strand
ACACGACGTCGTGACCACAGTCGTGGAAATTGGCGATCAGGCGGTCCTCGTCGTCGAAGATGTCGACGTGGATGGACCATGGCGCAAACACGTGAAGAAGCTGACGATGCGCAGATCGGTGGAGGTCGAGCGCGATGCCGACGTCACGTCCATCGAGACGCACGAGCTCTTCCTTGGCCGCCACGACCTCGTGTGGCATGAGGTCTGCGAAGTCACTGATGGCATCGAGACTCGCGGAAACAGCACGCTCACCGAGGACGGCCAGCACCGCGGAACAGGCACGCTCGGCGGTCGCCCGGTCCGTAATGTTCGTGCCCACACACCAGGCACATGTCGCGAATCCCACACGGGGCAGTCTGCCCGACCAGCTGACCTCTTCGTGACGCGCCGCCAAACGGAAGCATTTTCCGCATCTGCCGCGGCGAGTGTGTTGAGAGAACTCCTGACAGTGCGAGGTGGACAGTTGCGTCGGCGCCCGGGCGCTTTGGCTCTGGACGTGCGCACTTCCGCGAAGGCAATGCTCGTCGTGATGACGGTGCTTGGCTGCGCATCGTGCACGCCTCGCAGCGCAGGTGCTACCGGTGTCGGGGTGAACGCCGACGGCGGCCTCACCGGGTTCGTGCACGTCTGCAACGAGAGCATCGACGGCGTAACCCTGTACTTGGAGGAGAACGAGGTCGAGGTTGGATCCTGGATCGCTACGGACCCGATCCAGGGCGCCGCTCAATGGCAACTTGACGCAACTCCAGACTGGGACGACTCCGGCGAAGCCGTCGCGCTTATCGAGGGCGAGAGGTACGCGATGTACGGATGGACCGAGAACAACTCCGCCTCCGCGGACCACGTCACCTTCACCCTGGCCGACCTTCAAGACCTGCGCCCAGGGCAAGTGTGGTGGGGTGAACCTGCCGAGGTCACGACCCTGTCGGAGTTCGCAAACCAAGTCTGTGCCGCCCGCTGACCGGGCACGGATCTGCCGCGAGCCGCGGGCTTGAACTAGTGCCACTGGGCCAGATGGCGGGCTGCCACCTGGTGGTCGGTCTGGCTGCTCGCGACGGCGATGACCAGGTCGTAGGCGTCGTCGTCGGGTGCTTGGAGATCGACGTCGTTGAGGCCGTAGAACACGACCACCGCGAGCCATCCCAGGCGCTTGTTGCCATCGATGAGCGGGTGGTTGACGACGATGGACTCCAGCAGTGCGCCGGCCTTGGCATCGATGTCGGGGTAGGCGTCACGTCCGAAGACGCTGGCGCTGGGGCGGTGGGCCGCGGAGTCCAATAAGCCGAGGTCCTGGACCGGACCGACGCCCAGGTCCGCTGCCAGGGTGAGCAGGTCCTCGGTGGCCAGGTACTCCAAGGGTCAGCGTCCGAGACGCTCGAGCAGGTCGGCGTACCGCTCTCGCCCACGTGCGGACAACTCGCGCACACGCTCCTCGTGCCCACGCCGTGCGGCCGCCTCCCGGATGGCGCGCACCGTCGCCTCTTGCTTGCTCACCCCTTCAGCCTCGGCCAGGGCCGCCAGGGCTCGCTCGTCCTCCGGGGAGAGTCGCAAGGTCATCGCCATCCCGGCATGGTATCACTCTGGTATCTAACGCTCATGCCGCGCTCCGGGTGACATGGCGAATCCTCGATCCCTGGACTGGTTGCCACCGGGGCACTCGTGCCAGTAGTCCCCTGGGGCACAACCCCCTGCCTGGCGGTCTCGTTCCACCGGGGTTGTTGTCCTCGAAATCAGTTGGAAGCGTGGTAGGCGTCCTGGATCTCCTGGGGGATGCGGCCGCGGCTCGACACCTTGTAGCCGTTCTCGTTCGCCCACGCGCGGATCTTCCTCAGCTGCTCACGGTCTGTGGGAGCGTTGGCACGGCTGCTCCCCGTCTGGCGACGCCCACCGACACGTCGGGCGGCGTCCGTGTCCTTCTGCAAGACGGCGGCGAACTCGTCTGCCTCTTCCTGCGAGAGGTCGATCTCATACTCGGCTCCGAGGAAGCCGAACTTGACGGTCTGGCCGTCCTCGCCCAGCTCCTTGCCGGTGAGGTCTGAGACAAGGATCGTTCGCACCTTCTGTGTGAATC
>JBASAZ010000283.1:0-4309 GCA_049650845.1 Ornithinimicrobium sp. | reverse complement strand
TCGTGTTGAACGGGATGACCGGGGCCATTGGGCTGCGGCCGACCTTGGCGGCCATCACCTCTGGCAGCACGTTGGCCCTAGCCAACAAGGAGTCACTGATCATGGGTGGCCCGCTCGTGACGGGGGCAGCTCGTCGCGACCAGATCGTGCCCGTGGACTCCGAGCACAGTGCCATCGCGCAGTGTCTTCGTGCGGGACGCCGTGACGAGGTGCGGCGGCTGGTGTTGACGGCCAGCGGTGGTCCCTTTCGGGGCTGGAGCGCCTCGAGGCTGGAGACCGTCACCCCCGAGCAGGCCTTGAGGCACCCCAACTTCTCGATGGGCACCGTGATCACCACGAACTCGGCCACCTTGGTGAACAAGGGGCTGGAGGTCATCGAGGCTCACTACCTCTTCGGGGTGGACTACGACGACATCGACGTCGTCGTGCACCCCCAACAGCAGATCCATTCGATGGTCGAGTTCTGCGACGGGTCCACCATCGCTCAGCTCGGGCCCCCCCGGATGTTGGTGCCGATCGGTCTCGGCCTGTCCTGGCCCGACCGTCTGGACGACGTCGACGTGCCGTGCGACTGGAGCGCGACGATGGCCTGGGACTTCATGCCACTCGATGACGCGGCCTTCCCCGCGGTCTCGCTGGCCCGGGCCGCCGGGCGCGCGGGGGGCACGAGCCCGGCGGTATACAACGCCGCCAACGAGGTCGCGGTGGCCGCCTTTCACGCCGGACGGATCACGTTCCCCGACATCGTGGAAACGGTCACTCGTGTGCTGCATGTCCACCAGGGCGGGAAGCGTGCGGGGAACTCGACGGGCTTACCATCGGTTGAGTCTGTGGACGAGGTGGATCAGGTGCTCGCTGCCGACACCTGGGCACGAAGCCACGCAGAGTCGGCGATGATGAGTCTGTATGCCCCACGCCATTAACGAACGGATGTAGTCGATGTTGTATCTCGTCGGGGTGCTCCTGATGGTGGTCGGTATCGCCGCCTCCATCGGGTTGCACGAGATCGGGCACCTGGTGCCGGCCAAGAGATTCGGGGTCAAGGTGACCCAATACATGGTCGGCTTCGGTCCCACGCTTTGGTCCCGTCGGCGCGGTGAAACCGAATACGGCGTGAAGGCGATCCCGCTGGGCGGATACATCCGGATGATCGGCATGTTCCCTCCTCGACCACAGGACGACGGCAAGCTGCGCACCTCCACCACGGGTCGTTGGGGCCAGATGACCGAGCAGGTCCGTGCCGAGTCCTTGGAGGAGATCGGCCCGGGCGACGAAGACCGAGTGTTCTACAAGCTTCCGGTGTGGCAGCGGGTCATCATCATGCTGGGCGGCCCCTTCATGAACCTGGTCATCGCCACCGTGCTGCTGACCGGCATTATGACGATCTACGGATTGCCGCAGTTGACCAACACCGTGGGGACGGTCTCGGCGTGCGCACCCACCGACCCGGCGGCCACCGACTGCGAGGGACAGCCGACTGCCCCGGCGGCGCAGGCAGGACTGGAGGCCGGTGACACCATCCTGGCCATCAACGGCCAGCCGGTCGACGACTGGTTCGTGACCTCATACGAGCTGCAGAACGCTGGGTCCCAAGCCCTGCTGCTGGTCGAACGCGACGGAACCGAACGGACCCTGACCGCCGACCTGGTGACGCGGGAGCGACCCCTGCTGAACCCCGATGGCTCCGTGCAGATGGACGCCGAGGGGGCGCCGATCGTGGGTGAGGTCAGCTTCCTGGGGGCGAGCGGGTCGGTGCAGTACGTGCGAGCCCCGCTGGTCGAAGCGCCTGCCTTCGTGGGTGGGGCGCTCGCTGACACGGCGGGCATATTCCTCAGGCTTCCCGAGAAGTTGGTGGGCGTGTTCCAGGCCGCTTTCGGCGGGGGCGAACGTGACCAACAGGGCCCTATGTCCGTGGTCGGCGTGGGGCGCGTGGCTGGTGAGGTGACCTCCGGTGACCTGGGCGTGCTGACCGACTCCTTCGGCTCGCGGTTGGTGTTATTGCTGTCGTTGATCGCGTCGTTGAACATTGCGCTGTTCGTCTTCAACATGATTCCGTTGTTGCCGCTGGACGGTGGCCACGTCGCGGGTGCGCTGTGGGAGGGCATCAAGAAGACGTACGCCCGTCTCCGCGGTCTGCCCGACCCTGGACCGGTCGACATCGCGAAGGCCCTTCCCGTGGCGTACTCCGTGGCCATAGGACTGATCGGGATGACCCTGCTGCTGGTGTATGCGGACGTGGTCAACCCGATCCGTCTCGGCGGCTGAGCGCATCGCGGATCGCTGTCCGGGCTCCGGTCAGCGATCGGACAGGGTGGTGGGAGATACTGAAGGCATGACTGCTGGAACCCCCATCTCCCTTGGCATGCCCGCCGCCCCGCCGCCGGTCCTCGCGCCGCGACGCAAGACTCGCAAGATCAAGGTGGGAAAGGTCGAGGTCGGCGGTGACGCCCCGGTGTCGGTGCAGTCGATGACCACGACTCCGACCACCGACATCAACGCCACGCTCCAGCAGATTGCCGAGTTGACCGCGACCGGCTGTGACATCGTCCGCGTGGCCTGCCCCACCCAGGACGACGCCGAGGCGCTGACGGCCATCGCCAAGAAGTCGCAGATCCCGGTGATCGCCGATATCCACTTCCAGCCGAAGTACGTCTACGCGGCGATCGACGCAGGGTGTGCCGCGGTGCGGGTCAACCCGGGCAACATTCGCAAGTTCGACGACCAGGTCAAACAGATTGCGGCGGCCGCCAAGGATGCGGGCGTCTCCATTCGGATCGGGGTCAACGCCGGGTCGCTGGACAAGCGCATCATGGACAAGTACGGGAAGGCAACGCCGGAGGCTCTGGTGGAGTCGGCAGTCTGGGAGGCGTCCTTGTTCGAGGAACACGACTTCCACGACTTCAAGATCTCGGTGAAGCACAACGACCCCGTCATCATGGTTCAGGCGTATGAGCTGCTCTCACAACGCGGCGATTGGCCGTTGCACCTCGGCGTGACCGAGGCCGGCCCGGCGTTTCAGGGCACGATCAAGTCCTCGGTGGCCTTCGGCGCCCTGCTGTCCAAGGGCATCGGCGACACGATCCGGGTCTCCCTGTCGGCTCCTCCGGTCGAGGAGGTCAAGGTCGGCAACCAGATCCTGCAGAGCCTGAACCTTCGTCCTCGCAAACTGGAGATCGTTTCGTGTCCGTCCTGCGGTCGCGCTCAAGTCGACGTCTACACCTTGGCGGACGAGGTCACCGCAGGCCTGGAGGGTATGGAGGTTCCCCTGCGCGTCGCGGTCATGGGTTGCGTGGTGAACGGTCCGGGCGAAGCGCGTGAAGCCGACCTCGGGGTAGCCAGCGGAAACGGCAAGGGGCAGATCTTCGTGAAGGGCGAGGTCATCAAGACCGTGCCCGAGTCGCAGATCGTCGAGACGTTGATCGAAGAAGCCATGCGGATCGCCGAAGGCATGGAGGCCGTAGGCGATGACCAGCCCGCGCAGGGCGCTCCGAGCGTCACCGTGGGCTAGTGGCCCGGTGAAATACGCCGGATTCGTGCCGGTGCGACAACTGGTGTTGGTCGATCTCCTCGGCCTGATCATGGCCACCCGGCCGGGGGAGCGCGCAGTAGTGGCCGTCGACGGTGTCGACGGGGTCGGCAAGTCCTACCTGGTGGCTGAGCTGCTCGCCTTGGCAGATCGGCTCGCGGGACGTGAGCTGCTCAGTGTCAGCATGGACGGGTTCCACCGTCCACGCGCCATGCGGGAGGCCGACGGGCGGACGTCCGAGACGTACTACCGCAACAGCTTCGACTACGCGGCGTTCGGTCGGCACGTGTTGACGCCTTTCCGCGGGGGACGAGAAATCGTCCCGGCCATCCACGACGTCAGTAGTGACCAACCGATCCTGCCCGATGCCATCGAGGCCAGCGCCGATGCCGTGCTCCTCGTGGACGGCGTCTTCTTGCACCGTCCCGAGCTGACCGCCGAGTGGGATGCGTCGCTGTTTGTGCACGCGCCGTTCGACGTCAGTGTCCCCCGAGGCAACGCTCGTCTCGCCGCCCGACAGGCGGGGGACGATGATCCTGGGCATCCGGCAAACGCGCGCTCCGTGCAGGCGCAGCGGTTCTATCTCGAGCAGGCCCCTGGCCAACAGGCGACGTGGGTACTGGATAACAGTGATCTGGCCCAGCCCACCCTCGACTGGGGGGCCGAGGTCGGGCCGTGAGCCGGGTCAGCCCCCACGCCCGCTCATCCGAAAGCCCGAGACCGCGCGGTCTCGGGCTTTCGGATGGGTCGCCCGGGGGGTTAGGGCTGCCGGAGGCTCAGGCC
>JBASAZ010000282.1:0-1911 GCA_049650845.1 Ornithinimicrobium sp. | reverse complement strand
TCGCCGGGGAGACCCCGCGTCGCGCCCAGCACCTGGCGGAGGTGCTGGCCGACGCCCTGCCCGAGAGGTGACCCGGGTACCGAGAGGCGCGCCGTCTCAGCCGAGCAGGCGCATCGCGGTGAGGGCGTAGGCGCGGGCTGCGGTCACCAGCTCATCGACACCGACTGACTCGTCCGGCCGGTGCGCCTGCTCGTTCACCGAGCCAGGTCCGAGCACCACCACGGGCGCACCCCACGCGGCCGCCACAAAGCCGCCGTCGCAGGCCGCGGTCCACCCGCCGAGCGGCATACCTGGCCGGCCAGCCGACGCCGCGGCCCCGTCCACGACGCTGACGAACCGGTGATCCTCCGGCGTCTCGAAACCGGGCATGTCCATCGGCGAGTCCACCTCGACGGACAGCCCCCGATCCCCGAGCCGCAGATCGGTCAGACGCGCGCGGACAGCGCAGAGCACGTCCTCGATCCGCTCGCCCGGCAGCAGTCGCCGGTCCACCCCCACCCGGCACTGCGCCGCCACGACCGACCCGCCGGTGCCGCCGCTGATCGTGCCGACGTTGAACGTCGGGGGACCCACCAACGGGTGTGTCTGCGCCGCGAGCTCGGCGTGCCACCGGTCCAGCTCGGCCACGATCTCGGCTGCCCCACCGATGGCGTTGCGCCCATCACCGGGTCGACCCGCGTGGGCGGCGACCCCCGTGACCGTGATGTCGAGGTAGCAGGCGCCGCGGGCGGCGATGATGGTCTGCAGGTCGGTGGGTTCGGCCACGACACAGCCCAACAGGTCAGGCCGCTGCGGTCGGTCGATCCACTCGCGGACCCCGATCCCGTTCTGTTCCTCATCGGCCAGGGCCGCCAGCACCACCGGGCCGGACAGGGCCACGCCCGCCTCGCGCAACGCCCCCATCGCGGCCAGGGCCGCCGCCAACCCCCCTTTCATGTCACTGCTGCCGCGACCGTAGAGCCGTCGGCCGATGACGTCGCCGCCATTCGGCGGGCGCGTCCACCCCTCACCGACCGGCACCACGTCGGTGTGGCCGAGCACAAGCAGGCCCGGACCGCCACGGCCGGGGAGGGTGACTTCGACGTTGGGCCGACCCGGCTCGACATCCCAGGACCGCGTCTGAAGGCCCGCTTCGTGGGCCAAGCCGGTCAGCACGTCGGCCGTGGCGCGTTCCTGCCCGGGCGGGTTCTCACCGGGTGCCCGGATCAGCCTTTGGGCTGCCTGCACCACCGCGTCGGGGTCGATAAGGTCGAGCACCTCCTGCTCGCTCGTGCTCACGGCATACCCCTCAACCGGCGAGGCGGTCGACCGCGCGGCGCAGCCTGGCCACGCCCTCGGCGATCCGGGCAGGCGGTGTCGAGGCGAAGCAGAGCCGCAGGGCATCGGGGAAGCGCCGACTGGGGGAGAACGCGTTGCCGGGGATGTAGGCCACCCCCTCGGCCAGCGCCACCTCGAAGAGCGCCTCGGTGTCGATGGCCGGTTCGAAGGTCACCCACAGGAAGAACCCGCCCTCCGGGTCGGTCCACCGGGCCATGCCGGAGAAGTGCTCGGCGAGGGCGTGCTGCATGGCCTCCTTGCGCTCGCGGTATGCCGTGCGCGTCGCCGAGAGGTGCGCGCTGAGGTAGTCACCCCGCAGAAAGCCCTCGACAAGGCGTTGAGCCGGCAGATTCGTGCAGGTGTCCATGGCCTGCTTGGCGTTGATCAGCAGCTGTTGCAGCGACGGGTCGGTGTCCACCCAGCCGACCCGCAGTCCCGGGGCGATGATCTTGCTGAAGGTGCGTACGGAGAACACCAGGGGATCGCCCGCTGCCAGTTCGTGCAGGCTGGGCACATCCTCGCCGGCGAAGCGGAGCATGCCGTAGGGATCGTCGTCGATGACCACCGACCCCCAGTCGTGCGCCACCTCCAGCA
>JBASAZ010000281.1:0-20250 GCA_049650845.1 Ornithinimicrobium sp. | reverse complement strand
ACGATGAAGAAGTGGGTGCTGTTGCACGTCGCGACGAAGCCGTCCGGGTCGAGCATGAGTGCCTCATCAGCCCCGGCCTGGGCCGCTTGGATGCAGGCTTGGATGTCGTTGAGCTTGCTGTGCGCGTTGAGCCGAGGGTCCAGGGTGTCCGGGTTCGCCCGGCGCACGTGCGTGGTGAACAGCGTGATGCCGTGCGTGACGGTGGCCGGCAACGCTTCCTTGTGCTCGGCGATGATGACCACGGTTGCCGGACCCGCGCTGGCCCGCGGGTCTTGGTATGGCGTGGATTTGGGACCCCGCGTGACCATGAGGCGGATGTGGACCCCGTCGCGCATGTCGTTGGCCGCGAGCGTGTCGTAGATCGCCGTTTCGATCTCGGCGCGGGTCAGGCCGATGTCGAGCATCAGCGCCGTGGCGCCCTCCCAGAGCCGGGTGAGGTGCTGCTGCAGGAAGACCGGGTGACCGGCGTGGACCCTCAGCCCTTCCCACACGCCGTCACCGAGCACGAAACCGGCGTCGAACACCGAGACCACGGCCTGATCGCGGGGCAGCAACGCGCCGTTGACCCAGATCAGGATGTCGGCGTTGCGGGGATCGTCGTCGTAACTGTGGGTTCCGAGCGCCATGATCGCGAGACTATCGGCCTGAGGCGACGGGCCTGAGGCGACGGCGCTGAGACCACGGGGCTGAGACCACGGCGCTGAGACGACGGCGCTGAGACGACGGGCCTGAGACGACGGGCCTGAGAAGGGTCGCTCGCGACGAGTCACCAGCGGCTGCGACCTGTCGGCGCTCGCGGATACGGTGACGTGGTGGGGATCTCCGTGAGGTCGACGAGCTGGGCGCGTGACGCGAGTGACGCGGCAATCAGCCATGTGGTCGGCCCGGCCTCGTTCGCTCGAGGTCGTCAGTATGCCGACGCCGGGGCCATCCAGACGTTGCTGGAACGAGCAGACGGGGAAGTGTTGCTCGCCACAGTCAGCGGAAGTGGCCGCAGCCTTTACCAAACGATCGTCGAGGTCTACGACGCGGTTGGAACGGTCGGGGGTAGTGGAGAGAGTGGAGAGAGGGGAGGGAATGTAGGGAATGGACGGGGTCGAGAGCCTCGAGGGGGTAGAGAACACGAGGAAACGCTGCGGATGCCGCTCTTCAGCGGCCGGTGTAGCTGCCCGATGAGTCACAACTGCAAGCACGTGGCTGCAGTAGTCCTCACGGCGCGCGCAGCTGCCGCGCAACGCCCACCGGGTGCCGCCTGGGAGGAGGCGTTGCGCCCCCTCGTCGCCACCCAGACGGCCACCTCGGCGCCGGATAAACCGGGTGCCGCACTGGAGCTGAGCATCGTGTCGGGCGCGCCACGCACCCGAGGCGCGGCGCCGCAGCGCATCGAGCTGAAGCCCCTTCGGGAAGGCAAGACCAAGCGGTGGGTGCGCACCGGAGCGACCTGGAACGACCTCGGCGGCCCGTGGGGCCGGGGATCGGTGCGCGATGACCACCAGAGCGTCATCACCGAGATCCTGGCACTGCATAAGGCCAGCGCGGGCGGAAACTACTACGGCTACGGCAACCCGACGGTCCTTCTGGACGATCTCGGCCCGGGCGTGTGGCCGCTGTTGCGGCGGGCCATCTTGCTGGGTATGCCGCTGGTCGCGGGATCCGACATCGCATCGGTGCGCTTGCTCGACGGGTCCGCAACGCTCGCGTTAGACGTGACCCGCCTGGACGGGAGTGGTGTCGACCAGCGCCGAGCGAACGAGGGCAGCGGCCTGGTGGTGCGCTCACAGGTCCTCCTGGGCGAGGACGCTCTCGTCGGGCACGTGCTGATGCTCGGCAAGCCGTCGCATGGCGTCGCCGTGATCGACGCAGAGCAGGGCCTGCGTCTGGCCGCCCTGGCGGAGCCACCGAGTGAGGCGGTCAGCGCGTTGGTGGCGGCGAATGCACCGATCACTGTCCCCGATGCCGACGCCCAGCGCTTCCTCGACCTGTACTACCCGGTGCTGTCGCGACAGGTCAGCGTGTCCTCGTCCGATGCCAGCGTGGTCCTGCCCGAACCGGTCACGCCAGCTCTGAGCCTGGAGGTGAGGTATGCCGATCAGCACCGTGCCACGGTGAGCTGGGGGTTCATCTACGGCCGAGCCGGGTCGGAAGCGCCGGACGCCGTGGGCACGCGAGTGGAGCTCGATCATTCAGCCGCCGACGTGCCCCGAGACCTCGAAGAAGAGCAGCGCCTCTTGACCAGCCTCGACGAACTGAAGGTGATGCCGCAACTGCAGCGACGTGCCGCCTCGGGGGCCATGCACCCCGTGCCGTCCGTGACGCTCACCGGGCTCGACACGGTGACCTTCACCTGTGAGGTGCTGCCGGCGTTGCGCCTGCGCGAGGACGTGGTCGTGACCGTGGTCGGCGAGCCCGCGGCATACGGCGAAGCAGAGGCGGCACCGACCGTGCACCTGCGGACGCTGGACACCACCGCTACCGGGACGAAGGATGCGGCGACCGACGCCACGACCGACGCCACGACCGACGCCACGGCTAATGGCGCGAGTGACACCACGACCGATGGTGCGGCTGGCGACTGGTTCGACCTGCAGGTTTCGGTGAGTATCGGCGGTGAGCACGTCCCGTTCGCGCCACTCTTTGCCGCGCTGACCCACGGGGACGAGGTCATGCTGTTGGACTCGGGCACCTGGTTCACGCTGGACCGCCCGGAGTTACAGAGCCTGCGGACCCTCATCAATGAGGCCCGCGACCTGAGCGACCCGGGATCGGACACCCTGCGGGTGACGCGTTATCAGGTCAGCCTCTGGGAGGAGCTGGTCGCGCTCGGGGTGGTCGAGCAGCAAAGTCAGCGGTGGAGCCAGGCCGTGGACGGGTTGCTGTCCCTGGGGCGTGCCCATCCGCCGGATCCGCCGCCGACGCTGGCGGCCACGCTTCGGCCCTACCAGCAAGAGGGTTTCGCCTGGCTGTCGGCGCTCTGGGACGCCAGACTCGGTGCGGTCCTGGCCGACGACATGGGCTTGGGCAAGACGGTGCAGACCTTGGCGATGATCCTGCGCGCCTACGAGCGCGGAGAGCTCGACCGACCTTTCTTGGTGGTGGCGCCGGCCAGTGTGGTCGGGACGTGGGTCGACGAAGCGGCCAAGTTCGCTCCGGACCTCGTGGTGCGGGCCATCACCTCGACGGGGGCCCGGCGCGAGCACACGATCGAGGACGCAGCGACCGGCGCGCACCTGCTCGTCACGTCCTACACGTTGCTACGGCTGGAGGACACGGCATACCGCGAGCTGCGGTGGGCGGGCCTGGTGCTCGACGAGGCCCAGTTCGTGAAGAACTACCGCTCGAAGACCTATCACGCGGTGCGTCGCCTCGCGGTGCCGTTTACGGTGGCCATCACCGGGACTCCGCTGGAGAACTCGCTGATGGATCTGTGGTCCATGCTTTCGCTCGCGGCGCCCGGGTTGTTCCCGAAACCGGAGATCTTCACCGATCGATACCGCAAGCCGATCGAGGGCGGTGAGGCTCCGGAGCAGTTGGCCACGTTGCGCCGCCGCGTGCGTCCGTTCATGTTGCGGCGGACCAAGGATGAGGTCGCGCCCGAGCTGCCGCCCAAGCAGGAGCAGACCGTGCACATCGAGCTCACGGCGGCTCACCGGCGGATTTATCAGAAGCATCTGCAACGCGAACGGCAACGGGTGCTGGGCCTATTGCAGGACATGGACCGCAACCGGGTCGCCATCTTCCGGGCCCTCACTGCGCTGCGCCAACTCGCCCTCGACCCGTGCCTGGTCGACCGGGCGTATGCCGGCAAGGCCACCTCCGCCAAGCTCGACGCCCTCGTCGAACAGGTCCAGGAGTTGGCGGCCGAAGGGCATCGAGCGTTGGTGTTCAGCTCGTTCACCGGCTTCTTGGCCTTGGTCCGGGAGCGCTTGGACGAGGTGGGGATCGGCTACGTCTATCTCGACGGACGAACGCGCAACCGACCCGAGCGGATCCGGTCGTTTCGCGAAGGCGTGGATCCGGTGTTCTTGATCAGCCTCAAGGCCGGTGGGTTCGGGCTCACGCTCACCGAGGCCGACTACGTCTTCGTGCTCGACCCCTGGTGGAACCCGGCGGCTGAATCGCAAGCCATCGACCGAACCCACCGGATCGGCCAAACCCGACCGGTCATGGTCTATCGGATGGTCTCTGCGGACACCATCGAGGACAAGGTGGTGGCCTTGCAGGAGCGCAAGCGAGCGCTCTTTGCCACGGTGATTGACGACGGTGACTTCACCTCGGCGGCGATCACGGCTGACGACATCCGCGGACTCCTCGACGTGTGACGTGACCACTGTCGAGGCACTAGGCGCAGTGGCGACGCCTACGGTGCAGACGGACCAGACTGTGCAGTCGAAGCGGTGGACGAAGTGGGTGAAGGTGCCGCGTCGGCATCGGGATCGGCATCGGCGGACTCCACGCGGAATCGCCGTCCGGAGACCTCGGTGGGTTCGATCCGGACGAATCTCGGCTTGGCCCCCGGTTGCCACGGGGTGACGGGCAGACTCAACGTCTGGAGAACCTCGTCCATCTGCTGTCGCTCCGATGCCCTCCCGCGGACCACCACGCTCCACGCCGTCGAGGTGTCGGCGTCGAACCCGTCCACCTCGAACGCGACGTCGTGATGCACGGTCGCGGTGAAAAGAGCTCCCGCGCTGGTGCGATAGACCACGCTGCCGTGATCGACGATGTGGTTGACCGGGAAGATGTCGGGGGCCCCGTCATGGTCGATGGCCACGCGTCCGAACCTCGCCCCACGTAGCGCCTCCCAGCACTGGGACACGCTGAGATGTTCGGTTTCGCCACCGGTGGCAGATGGGTCTTCGTCCATAACTGCAGCCTGCTCCGTCCGTGCAGCTGCTGGCTAGGGTCCTAAGTCCCGCGACGCGTCGGCGCTGTCGCGTTGGGCTCAAGGACTGTCTAACCCGCAGCAGCACCGTCCCCTCGGGGGACGGTGCTGCGTTGGCAGGTGCCGCTAGGCCCCTGAATGCACGAAAGTGGAGACTCCCGCCCCCTAGCGGCACCCGGTTCAGGGGCGCGTCAGCGCAGGATGGGCGCGCGTTGGACCAGCGACGTGCGCTTCCACCACGTTCCCAGACCGAGGGTGTCGCCGGCGCCAGCCAAGGCGAAGAAGACGAGGATGAGCGCCCCGGTCAAGTGCTCATCGACGAACGGGTTGTTCGCGATCGGAAAGGCGGCCAGCCACATGAACAGATAGAGCAAACCACCGGTGACCGCGGCGATGCGCATCCCCGCGCCGCTGATCAGGGCCACACCGATGCCCAGCAGGCCGAGCATGAACAGCCACGTCACCCACTCTTGGCCGGCGAGACCGGTGAAAAGCGAGGAGAACGTGCCCTCGTTGTTGGACAGGTATCCGAAGGTCGGGTCACCACCTTCGAGCCACGCGTTCTCGGCCGGGGTGGCCTTGCCCAACCCGAAGGTCTTATCCACGAACGCCCACAAGAAGATGAATCCGAACAGGATGCGCAGCACCCCCAACACCATCCGGGCCGCGGGGTGAGTCATCGGCTCTCGGTGTGCCGAACGTTCGCGGGTCTGGGTGTCAACTGACTGCGTGCTCATGGTTCCTCTCCTCGTTCTGGCGGAAATCTTCAGTGCGGGTGACCCCGCAATGTCCAGCGTGCCGGGTGGGGGGAGCCGTGCCCAGAGTCGTTGGTCCTGAGAATGAAGGGACTAAAGTCCGTGGCAGAGCCGGGTGTCGCCCCGTGTTCAGCAGGGGACCCGTGCTCAGCAGGGAGTCGACGTACTCAGTGGGGTGTCGCCGTAGTCACCAGGGAGTCGCCGTAGTCACCGGGGAGTCGTGCCTGAGTCGTCGAGGAGTCGCGAACCCAGGACAGCCGCTTGCGTGCGCCGCTGCAGGCCGAGCTTGGCCAGGATGACCGAGACGTAGTTCTTGATGGTTTTTTCGGCCAGGCCGAGCCGTTCCCCGATCTGACGGTTGGTCAGGCCCTCGGTGATCAAGGCCAGGACCCGCTGTTCCTGCCCGGTGAGCAGATCCAGCTGTTGTCGGCGCGGATCGCCGCGGCTGACGCGATTCATCACCCGCGCGGTGGAACGGGGATCGAGCAGCGACTGGCCCCGGGCCACGAGACGGATGCCGTCGATCAGCCCGGTCCCACTGATCTGCTTGAGGACAAAGCCTGCGGCCCCCGCCAAGACGGCGGCAACCAGGGCGTCTTCGTCGTCGTAGGACGTCAAGATCAACGCACGGATCGAGGGGTCCGCAGCGCGCACGTCGCGGCATACCTCAATCCCGGAGCCGTCCGGGAGCCGAGCATCGAGCACCGCCACGTCAGGACGCAGCGCCGGGATCTGGACCCGGGCGAGGGCTGCGGTGCCGGCCTCGCCGACGATGTCGACGTCGGACTCAGCGCTCAGCAGGTCCCTGAGCCCGCGCCGAACGAGTTCATGGTCGTCCAGCAGATAGACCCGGATCGTGTCGCTGCTCCGGTCCTCTCCCGTCATCCTGCGACCGTAACGCGGAACGGTGGGGTGGACTAGGGACTTTCGGCCCGGTTGGGTCAGTGATGTGTGAGTCAGTGCGGTCGGGGTCAGTGCGGCGTGGGGTAGTGCGGCGAGGGGCAGTGCGGCGTGGCTCAGTGCGATCGGGGCGCAATGAGCACTCTGCGCACGCCGGGGGTGGCCGCCGCGGCGGTGCGGGCGAGGTGGTCCTGCCGGTCGTCGCTCGGACCGTGGATGCAGACGATCCCCATGGACACCGTCACGGTCCACTGGTCGTGTCCCAGCTCGGCCATCGACGAGGTCACGGCGCGTGCGATCTCCTGGTCGGAGGTATGCAGCGAGCGCAGGATGTCGCTGCGGCTCACCACAGCGATCAACACTCCGCGATCTACGACGGGCAGCGACTTCCAGCCGTGCTCGCCCATCAGCTGGGCCACGTCGGCCACGTCGGAGGTGGGCCGAACCGTATGCGGGCCGGTCGTCATCACCTCGTCGACCACCTCGGGCCATGGCGTGGTCGGAGCCCTTCGCGGGATCAGTGTCGCGCGGTTGTCGGGCTCCAGACCGGCACGCAGGACATCGGCCTCGGTCACGATCCCGACCACCTGGTCATCCTCATCGACGATAGGGATGCTGGAGATCCTGGCGCTGACCAACATCGCGATGGCGCCCTCGAAGGACGTCCCGGTCCGCAGATGATGCGCCGGAGCGGTCATGATGTCCCGGACGAGCATGATGGGCTCCTTGATCTTCCGTCAGTGCGTCGTGCGTCGTGCGTCGTGCGCGAGTCCGTCCAGACTCTCACCGTTTTCGTCCCCAGCGCACAGGGGCCGCACCGTTGCGCGGTTCTTTCGGTGCCCTGCCGTCGACCGGCCGAGGGTCGAACTGCGCGAGGCGAGCAGGCAGGATACGGTGAAAACTCTTTCAACAATCTAAGGAGTCTAGTGTCCGAGACCAACCGCACCCAACGATTTGCCGATGCCCTCCAGGCCTACGAACGGGGGGACGGGCAGGACCTGCTCGACCAGTTCGCGGAGGGCGCCGAGCTTCGGCGGCCCGAGCGCAAGCACGGACCGGGCAAGGCCGCCGACGCCTCGACGTTCTGGCAGCAGTACATCGCCGAGTTCGAGCACATCGAGACCTCGTTCGACCGAATCGCGGAAGAAGGCGACGAGGGCATCCTGGAGTGGCACTCCACCGGGAAGCTGACCGCCGGCCGGGACATCGACTACGCCGGGGTTTCCCTGATGACCTTCGATGGCGACTCGGTCGCCCGGTTCGCCACCTACTACGACACGGCGGCGTTCATTGAACCGACGGACTGAACCCGTGACCTGAGTTCGGGGCATGGGGGCGTGTTGGGCATGCGGGGCATGTGGGGCGGGTTGGGCATGCGGGGCTTAGTCGACGACCATCACCGGTGATCTGGTCTGGTGCAGCACGCCCAGGGTGGTCGAGCCGAGCACGGCGCCCACGAGGCTTCCGTGTCCGCGGGTGCCCAGCACCAGCAGTCCGCCTTCGGCAGCCTGCACCAGACCATCCACGGCGTGGGCTTGGACCACGCGGCCCTCGACCGTGATGTCCGGGTTCTCGGAGCGGACTTCCTCCAGGGTCTCGGCGTTCGCCTTCTCCGCGTGGGCCTTGTAGTCGGCGGTGGCCTTGTCCGGTGACTGGTAGCCCACCGGCCCGCGGTTCCAGGGGTCCGGAGGGGCCGGGGCCCACGTGGTGACCAGTTCCAGCGGAGCGTCCCACTCCTTGGCCACCTCGACGGCAGTTTGCACCGCGCGCCCGGAGCCACCGGTGCCGTTGATGCCCACGATGACCGGTCGCTGCGGCCCGGGCAGCTCAGCTGCGCCGTCGCGCACGATGACCACCGGACAGCGCACGTACCCCGCAATCGCGTATGCCGTCGACCCGAGGAACGCGGTGCCGATGCGGCCACGACCGTGGCTGCCGAGCACCATCATGGCGGCGTGGGTCGACACTTCACCCAGGGCCACTTTGGCGCTGAACAGCGAGCCGGAGGTCTCGATCGGCAGGTCCGGGAAGGTCTGTGTCACGGTGTCGGCGCCGTGTTGGGCCACCTCTCGCGCCTCCTCGATCACGTCCTTCTTGTCCCAGAGGCCACTTCCGGCGTCCTGGGTATAGGTGATGCGCTCGGCTGCGTGCAGCACCAGCAGGCCACGCTCTTGATGTTCTGCGGCCCGGGCGGCCCACTGCAACGCCGCCTCGGAGGGCGCGGAGCCGTCATACCCGACGACAACGGGACGGGAGTGCTCGTGAGATGCCATGATGGCCCTTTCGTTGATGTATTACACAGAGTAGTAGTTACTCAGACTGCTGTCACTAACTCATATCGCATCCGCTTCGGACCAGCAAGCCTTCGGAGGCCCGCGGGTGCGCGAACCCGCGCCGGTGCGCAAGACTGCACGTATGACGGTGACTCAACTTCCCGAATGGCAGGCGCTCCAGGAGCACTACGAGCAGATGAAGGCGGTCCATCTGCGGTCGCTGTTTGCCGACGATCCTGATCGTGGGCAACGGCTGAGCGCCCAGGTGGGTGGCGTGTATCTGGACTACTCCAAGCACCGCGTCACCGACGAAACGCTGTCGTTGCTGATCGACCTGGCCACAGCGCGGGGTCTGCGCGAGCGCGCCGAAGCCATGTTCACCGGGGAAAAGATCAACACCACCGAGGACCGGGCGGTGCTGCATACGGCACTGCGGGCGGCGTCCGACGCGGTGATCGAGGTCGATGGCCACAACGTGGTGCCCGACGTCCACGAAGTGCTCGCTCGGATGCGGACGTTCGCCAACCAGGTCCGTGACGGTGAGTGGACCGGACACACCGGAGAGCGGATCACCACCGTGGTCAACATCGGCATCGGGGGCTCGGACCTTGGCCCGGCGATGGCCTACGGGGCGCTGCGCGACTACAGCCGCCGCGACATGGACTTCAGATTCGTCTCCAACGTCGACGCCACCGATGTGGTCGAGGCGACCCGTGACCTGGACCCGGCGCGGACCCTGTTCATCGTGGCCTCCAAGACGTTCACCACGGTGGAGACGCTGACCAACGCCACCACCGCCCGCGAATGGCTGGTGGCGTCGTTGGGTGAGGAGGCGGTGGCCAAGCACTTCGTCGCGGTGTCGACGAACGAGGAGAAGGTCGCCGACTTCGGCATCGACACCGACAACATGTTTGGCTTCTGGGACTGGGTCGGTGGGCGCTACTCGTTCACCTCCGCCATCGGCCTCTCGCTGATGGTCGCGATCGGGCCGGACGGGTTCGAGGACATGCTGGCCGGCTTCCGTGAGGTCGACGAGCACTTCCGCAGTGCCCCGTTCGAGGAGAACCTGCCGGTGCTGATGGGGCTGCTGGGGGTGTGGTACGGCAACTTCTTCGGCGCCGAAACCCACGCCGTGCTGCCCTACAGCCAGTACTTGCAGCGCTTCTCGGCATACCTGCAGCAGCTGGACATGGAGAGCAACGGCAAGTCCGTGACCATCGACGGCTCACCGGTCGACACCCAGACGGGGCCTGTGGTCTGGGGTGAGCCCGGGACCAACGGGCAGCACGCCTTCTACCAGCTCATCCATCAGGGAACGAAGCTGATCCCGGCCGACTTCATCGGGGTGATGGAGCCGTTCCACACCGGGGAAGGGTCGCTGGGCGATCACCATGACCTGCTGACCGCCAACCTGTTGGCACAGACCGAGGCGCTGGCCATGGGCAAGACCGCCGAAGAGGTCGAGGCCGATGGCGTGAGTGGGGTGTTGGTGGCGCACAAGACGTTCGCCGGCAACAGCCCGACGTCAACGATCACCCTCGATGCGCTGACCCCGCACACCCTCGGGATGCTGGTCGCCTTGTATGAGCACAAGGTCTTCGTCCAGGGCGTGATCTGGGACGTCAACTCCTTCGATCAGTGGGGCGTGGAGCTGGGCAAGATGCTGGCCAAGGTGATCGAGCCCGAGCTCAGTGCCGACGAGGCCCCCGACCTGGACCACGACAGCTCCACCAACACGCTGATCAACCGGTATCGGGAAGCGCGCGGACGATCCACCTCTTGAACCGGCTGGTGCGCGAGCAGTGACCAGCGGCGAGACCACCAACGGGAACAGCGGCGAGAGTCGCGACGAGGAGCGCTACCTCGTGGTCAAGGGTCGGCGTTGGCGGCGCCAGGATCCAGCTGTTCCCGAGGACGCTGCCGCCGCCTTGCGCTCACACCTGGGCCGTGGACGCTCGGCGGTCGGGGTGGCCAAGCGCAGGGATGAGGACCCCGCCCCCCATCGACGTCGGGTCAACCTTGCCAAGCACGGTCTCGGCGAACGGGGCACCCCGTGGTGGGAGCAAACGGCGCAGCAGCGCCAGGATCGCTGGCAGGAGGCGCTATCCGAGCTGGCGAACCTCGACCACCACAGCGACGGACACGACAGCGACGGACACGACGGCAAGTCTGACGGCGACGGCGACGGCGACGGGGAGGGTGAGGACTGAAGGCTGCGGCCACGGGGCCGGAATGGTTCGGGCGGCCGCTTCGTTTGGTATGCAGTGACCTCACCCGCTGGCTCCCCGATCACGCGAGCCAGCGTCGGGCTTCGCAGCGAGCGGGGTCCGGTCCTGTTGGCGGTCATGCTGAGCACCGGCTTGGTGGCCATCGACGCCACTATCCTGGCCGCTGCGATCCCCGCCGTGGTGCGCGACCTGGGCGGTTTGACCCAGTTTCCGTGGTTGTTCTCGATCTACCTGTTGGCCCAAGCCGTGTCGGTGCCGATCTACGGAAAGCTGGCCGATCTGCTGGGCCGCAAGCCGATCATCCTGCTCGGGGTGCTGCTGTTCGTGGTGGGTTCGCTGTTGTGCGGCATCGCCTGGTCGATGGGGTCGCTGATCGCCTTCCGGGCGTTGCAGGGTCTCGGCGCCGGAGCGGTGCAACCGGTAGGGATCACCATCGTCGGCGACATCTACTCGGTCGCCGAGCGCGCCACAGTGCAGGGATATATCGCCAGCGTGTGGGCCCTTGCCTCACTCGTGGGCCCGACTCTGGGCGGCGTCTTCGCCGACTATCTGTCCTGGCGGTGGATCTTCCTGGTCAATCTGCCGCTAGGCCTGGCCGCGGCGTGGATGCTGTGGACGCGCTACGACGAGGACCTGCACCGCTCGAGGTCCACGCGTCCGCAGATCGACTATGCCGGCGCCGCGCTCCTGTTGAGCGGAGGGGCGCTGCTGCTGGTCGCGCTGCTCGAGGGCGGCATCTTCTGGTCGTGGGCCTCGCCGATCAGCATCGCGATGTTCGCCACCTCCTTCGTGCTCATCGCGGCCTTCGTAGCGGTGGAGGCCAGGGTGGCCGAGCCGATCCTGCCGTTGTGGGTTTTCCGTCACCGGGTGGTCGGCGCGGCCATGCTCACGTCGCTGGTGGTCGGGGTCCTGCTGCTGGGTCTGACCTCATACGTCCCGCTGTTCGCTCAGGGCGTGCTGGGCACGGGCGCGGTCACGGCCGGATTCGCGTTGGCCGCAATGACTATCGGTTGGCCCATCGCGGCCACGACGTCCGGGCGGCTGTATCTCTCGATCGGTTTCCGGGCCACGATGCTCATCGGGTCGGTCATCGCCTTGCTGGGGGCGTTGCTGTTGCTCACGGTCAACGCGTCGAGCCCCGTCTGGTGGCTGGCGGCGCCGTGCTTCGTGATGGGTGTCGGCTTCGGGTATGTCGCCAGTCCCGCGATCGTGGCCGCGCAGGCGGCGGTCGGGCGGCGAGATCGGGGCGTCGCGACCAGCGCGTCACTGTTTGCCCGGTCGGTGGGCAGCGCGGTCGGCGTGGCCGCCTTCGGCGCCATCGCCAACAACATCATCGCGAATAACGTCGCAGCCCACGGGGTCGCGGGGGCGTCCGCCGAGCTGGACTCCCTGCCGCCCGGGGTGCTCGACCCGGCGATCCACGCCGTGTTCCTGACCTCGGCCGCCGTGGCGGTGACGTTGGTGCTGGCCGCGGCGCTCATGCCACGCCGGGTGGAGGAGCTGAGCGACTAGGTCAGTCCACCAACATCAGCTCACGAGCATCAGCCCACCAACATCAGCTCATGAATGGGTTGGCGGGGTCTTGTGAGTGGGGCAGCTGACGTCGAACGCCGTCAGCTGGTGGGCCTCGGGCGGCGGGATGAGTACCCGCTGACCCACGGCCATCTTGTGCGTGTGCGAGGTCAACGCCCGCAGCGATGGGCCCGCGTCGAGGCTGACGTGATGTAACACGTCTCCGCCGCGGAACTCCAGACGCTGCACGGTGCCGGCCGCTCCCGGGTTCGTGGGTTGGTGGCCCGCCGATCCGCTCGGGAGGGGAAGGACGGTCAGGTCGTGGGGGCGAGTCATCACGTCGACGTCCCCATCCACCCCGGCAAAGACCGGTAGGCGGCCGAGCACCGTGTCGACGGTTTCACCGTGGCGGACCCCGGACAAGAAGTCGGCTTCACCGAGGAACGTGGAGACGAAGCGGTTGACCGGACGATGGAAGACCTCTTCGGGCTCGGCCAGCTGCACCAACCGACCGGACTGCAGCACCGCCACCCGGTCGCCGACGGCCAACGCCTCGTCCTGGTCGTGGGTCACCAGCACGACACTGGCGCCGGCGGCCCGCAGCGCTTGGATGGCTTCGTCGCGCACCCGCGCGGCCAACCCACGGTCCAACTGGCTGAACGGCTCGTCGAGCAACACGACGTCGGGGTTCAGGGCCAGTGCTCGGGCGATGGCCACGCGCTGTTGCTCGCCACCGGACAGCTGGTGAGGGAAGCGGTCCCCGAACCGGCTCAGACCGACGAGCTCCAGCATCTCGCGCACACGCTCCTGGGTCTGACCAGCCGGGCCTGAGCCGGCGCCCACCGCCGGTGCGCCTCGACCGCGCAACCAGCGCCGCCCGGAACGGCCGGTGGCCCGGTCGGTGGACCGGCCCGTGGACCGACGGGTCAACCCGAAGGCCACGTTGTCGGCCACGCTGAGGTGGGGAAACAGGGCCAGGTCCTGGAAGACGATGCCCACGCCACGTCGCTCGGCAGGCACGAACGTCGACGGTCCGGCCACCTCGCGTCCGCCGACCGTGATCGTCCCCGAGTCCAGCGAGGTCAGTCCGGCCATCATCCGCAGCAACGTCGACTTGCCGCAGCCACTCGGGCCCACGATCGCCAACGCCTCCCCGCGGGCCAAGCTTAGCGAGATCTCGTTGACCGCCGTGGTGGCACCAAACCGCTTGGTCACCTCGACGCACTCCAGGACGTGCTCGGTCCTGGAGTCGGCGGGTGCCGGTGCGTGCAGGGCGGTGCTCATGAGGGTGCGTCACTCTTCTCTAGGTCAGGGACTGCCAGGGTATGCCGGAACACCAACAGGATCGGCACCAGGGCCACGGCCACGATCGTCAGGGCCGGCAACCCGGCGCTTTCCCACCGGGATTCGGCGGCCAGCTCGAACACCCATACCGCCAACGTCTCGAAGCCGAAGGGCCGCAGCAACAGCATGATCGGCAGCTCTTTGAGGGCGTCCACCGCCACCAGCACCAACGCCACCCCGACCCCGGGACGCACCAGCGGGAAGTGCACTCGCCGCATCACGCCCAGCGGCCGAGTGCCCAGCGTGAGAGCTGCCGCCGTCAGTGACGGGGAGACCTTCTCCAGTCCGGCGTCCAGGCTGCTCCAGGCGACCGCGAGGAACCGGATGATGTAGGCGTAGAGCAGGCCGAACAGGGTGCCCGTGATCAGCAGGCCGCCCCAGTTGAGCCCGACGGCGTCGAGCAGTGAGTCGGCGGTGGACAGCACGATGAGCACGCCGATGGCCACGACCGGTCCGGGGACGGCGTAGCCGACCGTGGCGGAGCGAGCCAACCGCCCGGTCCACTTCCCGCCGCCCAGACGGGTCGAGCTGGCCAGGACGATGCCGACGAAGACACAGGCCACGGCCACGAAGCCGGCGATCATCGCGCTGTTCGCGACGTAACCGAGGTAGCGGCTGTCGACCCCGCCGTCGCCGATGATCGGCCCGGTCCAGATCATGAGTTGGACCACGGGGACGACGAACGTCACCGCGATCACGGCCGAGCACAGCGCTGTGGCCGCGCGTGCCTTGCGGCCGACCAGCACGGCCGGCTCCAGCGAACGACCGCCCCCACCTTGTTGGTGGAAGCGCGCGTCGCCGCGGCCGATGCGTTCCAGCGCCAAGGCCAGCACGGCGAACATCAAGACCACCCCAGCGAGTTCGCTGGCCGCGGCCCGGTCGTACATCCCGACCCAGACCTGGTGGATGCCCACCGAGACCGTCTGCACGCCGAAGTACTGCACGGTGGCGAAGTCGGTCAACGTCTCCATCGCCACCAACAGGCCGCCGGCGGCCAGCGAGGGCCGAGCCAACGGCAGGACGACCAACCGGGCCGCACTCAGCGGACCGGCCCCGAGGGCTCGCGCGGCGTCATACGTGGTGGCGGACTGTTCCCGCAGGGCGGCCCGCGCCAAGATGTAGGGGTAGGGGTAGAGCGCGATGATCAGCACCGCCGCGCACGCACCGAACGATCGCACGTCCGGGAACCAGACGTCGGGGCCGAACACCTGCCGCAGCGCGGTTTGGATGGGACCCGGGTGGTCGAGCAGCCCGATGTAGACGAACCCCATGACGTATGCGGGCACGGCCAGCGGCAGGACCAGCAACCAGGAGAACCATCGCTGGCCGGGGAAGCGGTAGCGCCCGACCAGCCAGGCCAGCCCCGCGCCCATGACGATGCTGCCGGTGACCACGACGAGGACCAGCACCAGGGTGGTCACGACCATCGAGGTCAGGCCCAGGTCCACCAGGAACCCCCACGTCTTCGCGTCGGGCGTCAGCAGCGAGCCGACGACCAACAGGACGGGGACGGTGGTCAGCAGCGCCAGCGCCAGCACCACCATCTGCCACGGCCGCCGGCCATCACCCGCGGTGTTCTTGACCCGCTTGGCCGGCCCGAGATCGTGACGTGCCGAGGACCCGCCGGGTTTCCCGGGTCTCCCCGATTGCCCGGATGGCCCCGGCTGTGCCGACCGGGTTGATCGGGTGGCGAAACTCACTTGTATCCCGCTTTGGCCATCAGCTCGACGGCGGCAGCGTTCAGCTCGCCGTAGGCCACGGCGTCGACGTCTTGGGCGGTGAACGAACCGAAACCGGCGATGATCGGCCCCGGGGCGACGTCAGGGTTGACCGGGAACTCGTAGTTGTCACCCACGAACTCCTCCTGACCGTCGGTGGCCAGCCATTCCAGGAGCTGCTGCGCGAGCTCGGGGTCATCGGCGTTGGCCGTCACACCGGCACCCGAGATGTTGACGTGCACCCCGGTGGTGTCCTGGTTGGCCCAAAACAGGTCGACCGGGAGGTCCGGGTTCTCGGCGAGCTTCTGCGCCAGGTAGTAGTGATTGACGATGCCGACATCGCACTTGCCGCTGGCGATGTTCTCGATGATCTCTACGTCGTTGTTGAAGATTTCCGCGTTCTCGGCCCACCCCCGCACCACGTCTTCGGTCTGCTGCTCCCCGTCGGCGGCGATCATCGAGGCCACCAGCGACTGGGTGTAGGTCGCGGTGGACTGACGCAGACACAACCGGTCCTTCCACCGCGGATCGGCCAGGTCCTCATACGTTGACAGCTCGCTGGGATCGACGCGTTCGGGGGAGTAGATGATGGTCCTGGCCCGCTGCGCCAACCCGAACCAACGATCCTGCGGGTCGCGCAGCCCCTCCGGGACCGCCGCGTCGAGGACGTCGGACTGCACGGGGGCAAAGACGCCCTGCTCGGCGGCGTTGGCCAGGTTGCCGGCGTCCACCGTCATGTAGACGTCGGCCTGGGTGTCCTCGCCTTCGGCCTCGATCTTCTCGCGCAGCTCGGCGTCGGTGCCGAACAGGAACTCCACCTTGATGCCGGTTTCCTCGTTGAACTTCTCGAACGCCTGCTCCAGGTCGTAGTGCCGGGCCGAATAGACCCGGACCACCTGATCGTCACCGCCCGCGCAGCCGGTTGCGGTCAGCGCCAGGGTGGCGGCCATGGCGCTGAGCACGGTGGCACGCAGGTGGTTCGGGCGGTGCAGCGTCATGGAGTCGAATCCTTCACAGGGTTGTGGTGGAGTCGACGGCCGAGAACCCAGCCGCCGACGAGAAGCCCGAGGGCGGCGCAGACCCACAGGGCATGCAACGTCCAGTCGGCGGCGCCCAGTTCCCGGTAGTCGGGAAGAACACTGCGGAGCAGGCCGAGCGGGGCCGGTGGTGTCACATTGGGCGCCCCGACCCAGGTCAGCGACCCTCGCTGCCCGGCCGTCAACACCCAGCCCTGCACGAGGACACCGATCGTGGCCATGACCCCAGCCGCGGCGAGGACGACCCGTCGCGCCGGCAGGTCGGCCCGGGCCAGAGCGATCGCGATGAGCATGGCGGCCAGGGGCAGCACCACGACGAGCTGTCGACCGGGCCACCAGAAGCCGTGCATGGTCAGCGCGACGAATACGGCGGTCAGCCACCCGGCGAGCAACGGCAGGGTGAGAACACCCACACCGGACGATGCCGCGCGATGCCCTGACCGTAGTGCTCCCCAGAGCAGCCCCACCGCCGGGATCACCAGCAGCCAGGCGGGCTGCCACGCGGCCAGTCCGTAGTCCCGGTCGACCAACAGGCCGATCAGCCGGGTGCTGCGTCCGAAATAGTCCGGTGCGAAGCCGACCGCTCCGAACTCACCCGAACCGGCGAAATGATCACCCGTGGCGTATGCCGTCCAGCCGCCATACAACAGGCGATGCGCGGTCAGCCAGATGGCGCCTGACAGGGCCAGGATGGCAGTGACGAACGCGGCCATACGGGGGTCGGTGCTGCGCATCCGCACCAGCGCGACGGCGGCTAACGCAGCAGCCACGAGCACGTACTTGACCGCCAACCACGGCAGGGCCGTGATGGCCAGGACCAGCACGAGCGCGCGAGCAGGCGACCACCCTCGCGGCTGCTCAGTCGAACCACCCTGCGCAGTCGAGCGAGGCAGGATCGCGGCCACGGCGATGACGACGACCAGCGCCGCCGGCAGCTCGGGATAGACCTGGTTGCCGTACACCGCCAACGGGGCGCTCGTGCCGGCCACGGCCGCCACGGTCCCGGCGATCATCGGCGGCACCTTCCAGCGGGTGCCCACGACCCACGCGATGGCTGCGGCCAGCAGTCCCGCCGTCACACTCAGCATGATCTTGGCCCCGACCCAGCCGCCCAGCCCGACGGCGGGAGCCAACAGCACCGGCAGCAGGGGGTCGTGTGGGCTGATCCGTGCGCCACCCTGAAGCACCGAGGTCTGCACGGGCAGCGCGCCGTCATAGAACGCGTCCGCCCGTCCTGCAGCGCGTTCGTCGGAGATGTCGAGGTCGCCGTCTTCCCACAGACTCGTCGCCGTCAGCAAATATTGCGGCTCGTCGACGGCCGCCGCCCCGACATCAGCGGCTCGCACGCTGATCCCCAGGGCCGCCACCATCATCGACAGCACGCCCGCCAGCAGGGCAGCGACCAGCAGCCGCCGACCGTGCTGTGGATGACCCTTCCCGGGGCGCGTTGTACGAGCGGGTGTCGCACCAGCAGGCGCATCAACAGCAGGCGCATCAACAGCATTCGCATCACCAGCATCCGCTGGAGTGGTCACGTGGGCACGGGAGGTCACGTGGGCACGGGAGGTCACGGGTGAGGATGAGAGTGCGGCGCGCGTCGTCATACCCCCACCAACTCGGCATCTGTCGGGCGGTCGACACCAGTAGTGGGCGCTTCCTGGGCGGTGCCGGCCGCGGTGCGATCCTCGATGCTGGCGACGGCGCGGGCCACCACGTCGCTGAGGTCGGTCTGCGGCACCGAGCCGATGAGCGCTCGCAGCCGCTCGGTGTCTGCTCGGGTGTGCTCCACCTCGGCCCGGGCCGCTGGGATCACGTGCAGCCGGGGTGGCACGCCGACGGCGGAGCACACGGCCGCGGCCAGGTCAGCCAGCGAGTGCCCCACGCCCGTGCCGACGTTGACGGTGCCGGTCGCGCCGGTCTCCACCAGCGTGATCAGGACCTGCGCGACGTTGCGCACGTCCGTGAAGTCGCGAGTGCGCTGCGGGGATCCCAGCACCGTGACCGAGCCGGTGGCGCGAGCCTGCGAGGCCCAGCGCGCCACGGCCATATCGGCACGCTGACCCTCCCCGAGCACCGTGAACGGCCGGGCAATGAGCACGTGGGCGCCAGACTCGGCCCGTTGCGCGCAGACCCGTTCGGCAGCGATCTTGCTCGCCGCGTAACCGCCACGGGCCTGCGGTCGATCGTCCTCGCGGCTGGCTCGAACGCTCCCCCCACCTGAGGCGCCGCCATAGACGGAGGAGGACGACGCGACGATGACGGGCGTCTGCGGCGCGCTGGCTTGCAGGACGGCGCGGGCCGCGTCCACGTTGTCGCGCTGGCGGCGCCACGACACGTCCGGGCCGTCATCGCGCACTCCGGGACATCCCGCGAGGTGGATGACCGCCTCGGCGTCGTGCAGTGCGTCGAGGATGTCGTCGCTGGGGTGGGTCAGCTCTGCGGTGAGATGGGTGCTGGAATGAACCCCGTGGGGGAGGGGGATCCGGTCGATCGACACGACGCCATGTCCGGCCCTGGCCAACGCCGACAGCAGCGTGCTTCCGATGAAACCGGAGGCCCCGGTGACGACGATGCTCAACTGGGCCTCCGTCACTCGCTCGCCGAACCCGGTGGTCAGCAGCTGGCTCCGACTCGTTCGGGGAATTACGCCATTGACCTCGTACCTAATTAGGTTAGGGCATCCTTGCCTTATGAACAAACGTTTGGACCGGGCTCCCGAGGAGGCGCCGACCGACCTGCGGAGGCCGCTGTCGGGACGGTTGCGCGCGCCCCGGACGATCGCCGGTCTGGCCGTCCTGGGGTTGGCCGTGTGGTGGTTGGTCGGGGTGGTCGACGGTGCTGCCCTGGGTGAGGTTGCCGGCGCCGTCGGGGCGGCCCCGGGTGCGCTCGCGGTCGCCCTGGTCGCCTACGCCGCTGCATTCGCAGTCCGCACCTGGGCGTGGTGCCGACTCCAACCGGCGCTGACACGAGGACAAGCCTGGGCGGCCATTCACGTTTCCCTGCTGGGCAACCATGTGCTGCCGTTGCGTCTGGGGGAGGTCCTGAGGGTGACCAGCGTCCTGCGTCGCACGACGTTGAGCGCGCGGACAGTGATCGCCGCTGTCCTGACCCTGCGTCTCGGCGACCTGCTGGCGCTGTTGGTCGTCGCGGCGGTGGCCGCTCCCGTGGCGCTGGTGTCGATCGTGGGGCTCGCCGGGTCGATCGGCGTCGGCGTGCTGCTGGTGATGGCCTTGGCTCTGGCGTGGTGGTGGTGTGCCCGGGTGGCCGACGGGGTGCGGACCCCTGATCTGGCCATCGCGGCGGCCACGGTCCTGGCGTGGATTCTCGAAGCAGCCGTGCTCTTTGCGGTGGCGCATACCGCTGGTCTGCAGATCACGCTGTGGCAGGCGGCCGGGGTAACCGCGATCACCGTGTTTGCCCAAGTCGTTGCGGTGACCCCCGGTGGCTTCGGGACCTACGAGGCGGCCGGGACAGCGGCGCTGGTGGCACTGGGGTTCCCGGGTGGCGATGCCTTCGCGGTGGTCCTGGTGACGCACGGGGTCAAGACGGCATACAGCCTGGTGGTCGGGGGTGTGGCCTTGGCTGTCCCCGCTCCCGGCTA
>JBASAZ010000280.1:0-4226 GCA_049650845.1 Ornithinimicrobium sp. | reverse complement strand
GTATCTCCCCGGCACGGTCGGGAAGGTCTGTGCCCACCCTGCCAACGATTCGTGCAGCACGGTCCCCGCGATTCGGCCCTGACTTCGGCGACCCACGACGACTACTTCGGCATCCTCCGAGGCACCGACCAGGACACCCCCTGGGCTGCCCTCGCATATGTGGCTCGACACATCCACGGAGGGCGCCGTCTTTCGCGTAGGTGCGGGCATGCTCAATGACCTTCTGAGCGTTGGGTTGACTATCGCTACCGGTCGACATGCACGACATGACCGCTCCACTAATCACGACACCACCGTGGGAGTGTCTGACCAGGGGCTTGGGCCCCCAACCTTCACCTCGGATGTCGGCCGTGACCTGCCGACAAGGGGCTTCGGCTAGCGGTGAGAGATCTTCCGGCTGGACGACGCCCGTGGGCTGGGCGAAGTGCCTCGCGTCGTCGAGTGGGTCGCCCGCGTCTCAGTTGCTGCGCTCAGGCGATCGACGCGGTCGCCCCCCTGAATCCGCCAGGCCCGGGCATCGTCAATTTACCTCTGTGTCTCCTTGCCGGGCTAGCGTTGTTCGCCACCATGGTGTTTCGATGAAGCCACGCTTGAAGGTGAGTAATTCGCTGGCTGCTTCCCAGGTGCGAACCCCGGGCATGCTGGCAAGGTGTTGGGACAGGAAGGTATGGACCATGTCGGCGTTGGGCAGGATCATCTCGCAGAAGAGCGTGGGTGAGCTCAGGCTGGCGGCGATGTATCGGACACCGTCATGTTGGGCGAGTTGTTCGGCCACTTCTGCGATCTGTGGTGGTTTGACTGAAACGTCCAAGAGCACTTCGGCTTCATAACCGACGGCGGTCGCGGATACCAGGGTGATGATCTGGAGACAGCCGTGCTCGAGCATTGCCTCGAAGCGGCGGCCCACGGTGCTTTCGTTGAGGTTCAGCCGTTCGGCGAGGGCGCGGATGCTGAGTCGGGCGTCGCCGCGCATCGCGTCGGCGATTCGGCGGTCCGTGTCATCGACGTGCGAAATGTCGCAGGAGGGGGGTTCGGGGGACGCGTCGGGGATCCGGTCACCGAGGGTTTGCCTCAGCCAGCGTTGTGAAGACTTATAGGTATGCACGTGAGGGTTGGTGATGCAGTGCTGCACCCCGGGAATCTGTTGTATCGCGTGGATCACTCGAACTTGCTCGCCCACGTCGGCTGGGTAGGCCAGCTCACCGATGAGATCGAATCGTCCGGTGGTCAGGGCCAGGAAGCGGAGGTCGGGGACGTCAACCAGGGTCGCCGCGACGTCGAGTTGGGTCCCGGGTGAGCACACGACCCGAATATCCTTGAGCTGACCGGCAGACTGTCCGTGGTAGGTCGGCATCACACCGATCTTCACTGCTCCGCCCGCGAGGAGGTTCTGCCCGCGGCGAGCCACTGATGGGACGGACAGCCCTACGTGGTCGGCGATCTCGGTCCAGCTGGAGCGCCCGTTGACCTGGAGCTGTCCGATAATGGCGCGGTCGACATCGTCGGTGGTGATCATGGATGTCCGCCCCCGGCGGGCGGTTCAGCGGGTCGTCGTGCCGACGGGGAGGCTGCGGGTGAGGAACTCACGGACCACCTTCTGGAAGCGCGCGGCCTCCTCGACCTGCGGGGAGTGGCCGGATTTCTCGAACACGACGAGCTCAGCGTCCGGAATGAGGTCCCGGATCGTCTCGCTGCACGATACCGGCGTAATCCAGTCCGCGCGCCCCACGGTGACAAGTGTCGGGCAGGTGATCGAGGGCAGATGGGCCTTGAGGTCATAGCGGGGCATGTTCTGGGTGAAGGCCCAGTTGTGCGTTTCGTACCGGTACGGGGTTGCCTCCACTTTCCGGACGACCGCGTCGGGATCGTAGACGTGGTCGTACAGGGGCAGGATCTCGGCCCAGCAGGCCTTGAGGTCCTCATTGCTGGTCGTGCGCCCATCCATGATCCGGTAGAACTTGTCCAGGTCAAGCTCCACTCGGTCCGAGGCCAACGCGTTGGCTCGGGAGATTTCTTCGTTGGAGTTGTCCGGCGAGGTGTCGCGCAGCACGAGCGCGGTGACCCGGTCGGGGTAGCGGATCGCGTATTCCATGGAGATGAAACCGCCGTAGGACCCCCCGGCCATGATGATCTGACTCGCCCCGACCCATTCGCGTAGTGCATCGACATCCGCGGCCCACTGTTCGTGGGTGAGCGGCCCGTTGCCCTCGCTCGCGCCGGACCCGCGGGCGTCGAAGACCACGATGCGGTAGGTATCGGCCAGTGGCCCGAACGAGGCCCTCGGTTCGGCCTTCGAACCTAGTCCGGGCGCCCCATGGTGCACGATCATGACCGGCCCATCGACCGGACCCATGACTTCGACATCGAGGTGGTTGCCGTTGATCGGAACGAGCACGTTGATCTCCTTAAGGGTTTAGACGGCGACGATGACGTCGCCGAGGCTCTTGGGGTATGCGGTCAGCGGGAGGGCCCCGTCGGCAGTGATCACCATGGAGTCCGAGATTCGATAGCCGGCGTGACCGGGCACGTAGATTCCGGGTTCGTTCGACACCACAAAGCCCTCCTGAAGGACGGTCTGGTCCCCGTCCTCCAACCACGGTGGTTCGTGCATACCCAGACCGATTCCGTGCCCTTGTCGATGCTGCAGGTAGCTCCCGAGGCCGGCGTCACGGATGACGGCCAGGCACTGGCGATTGGCTTCGGCACAGGTCAAGCCCGGGCGCAGAGTATCCAGGCCGACCTGTTGGGCAGCGCGGACGGTCTCGTAGTACCGCTGCTGGTCTGCTGAGATCTCTCCGAGGACGAAGGTGCGTTCACCTTCGACGAACCGGCCGCCGACGGCGCAGCCGAGTGAAAGCATGAAGGTCTCCCCCCGGCGCAGCCGGTGACCTGAAGGCAACCCGTGCGGGCGGGCGCTGTTGGGGCCGGAGTAGACCAAGCCTCCGGCCATAAACCCGGTCACCACCACGTCCGTGTGCTCGTCGTACATCGTGTTCACCCCGACCGAGCCCACGTGCGCGGCCAGCTCCGCCTCGCTGGGCAGCGGCTGGTCGCGGTGCACACGGTCCCGCACGAGTGCGATGCCCGCGGTGAGCATCACGTCGGTGATCCGGCCCGCCTCCTGGTGCAGCACCAACTCGGCCGGGTGCTTGACGTACCGGGCGCGGACGATCAGGTCGGTCTCGACGAGATCGGCGCCGGGAAAGGCTGCGCGAAGGGCGCGCTGCCGTTCCAGAGTCAGCGAACCGGGCACCCCCAGGCGTGCGGGGGCTGGTATCGCACGGGCCAGGAACTCCCACGGCGGGGTCGTGCCGGGGTACTCGGGGTAGGTGAGGACCTGCGCGACGCTGTCTTGAGCCTGAGCGTGCTCCTCTTCGAGTCGGGGTACCAGCAGGATGGTCGAAGAGGGGTCGATCAGCACCGCGACCGGACGCTCACACGGATGATGGAAGAAGCCGGTCAGGTAGGCCACGTCCTCCGGGACGTCAGTGAGCAGAGCGTCAAGGCCGGCCTCGCTCAAGTGCTCCCGTAGCCGGTGTTGCACGGTGTCGTAGAAGTCACGCGGCAGGCGTTGGTTGAACGGCATCTCAGTCCTTTCGGGAACGGGGGTTCCGGGCCTCGTTGTAGGCCAGGGCCAGAAGCGTGGCCGAGACGACCAGCACCAGGATGGCCAGGGATGGGAACAGGGTGGTCCACCAGGCACTGGACATGGCCCCGGACTGTTGCGCCTCATACAGCACGCGCCCCCAGGACCAGCTGTCCGGATCCCCGAGGCCCAGGAAGGACAGGCCCGCCTCGGACAACACGGCGCGGGAGGCGGTGAGGACGACCGAGACGGTGATGACCGGTGCTACGGCGGGCAGGACGTGGGCGCGCATGATCCAGCTGTGTCGGCCACCGAGCACTTTGGCTGCGTCGACGTAGGACAGCTGGGAGACGGTCAACGCCTGGGATCGCACGACGCGGGCCACCTCCGGCCAGGAGAAGAACGCGATGACCAGCACGATGGTGCGCAGCGAGGGCCCGGCCAGGGCCGCGACCAGAATCATCAGGGGAAGGACCGGCAGGGTGAGACACAGATCGACCAACATGCCCAGCGGTCCGTCCAGGCGGTGGAAATAGGCGCCGATGACCCCCACGAGGACCCCGATGAGGATGGCCAATGCCGACGCGCCGACTGCCACGACCAGGCTGACCCGCGCACCCCAGACCACCTCGGCCAGCAC
>JBASAZ010000279.1:0-2522 GCA_049650845.1 Ornithinimicrobium sp. | reverse complement strand
GGGGTATGCCGTGCCGCCCACCGTGGGGGACACCTGCAGGCCGGGGCGATGGGCCACCCGGGTGGTGCCATCGTCATCGATGGTGATCCCGACCCGCAGGATGCCCAGGTCGCGGGTGTCCAGCCGGGTGCCGGGGTAGTAGAAGTCCACGATCTCGGTGTGGTCCAGACCTTGCTTGCCGGCGCCGTCCGCCCCGTACTGAGACATCCCGATCCCGTGCCCGAATCCACCGCCGGTCAGGTCGAAGACGCCGTCGGCGGGACGAAGGTAAGCCTCAGCCCCGGGCTCGGGGGCGGGCAGGGCGGTGGTCCCTTCTCGGACGACGGCTGGTGAGACGCGCTCGACGCCTTCGGCGGCGGGCTTCTCGAGCATGCCGTAGCGCTGGTCCTCCACCACCCCGTCGGGGCCGGGCGGCATGTCCGGCTCTCCCTGTGCCGCGGCGGCAGGGGTGAGCGCAGAAAAGGCCAGGGCGACCGCGGAGAGATACGTGGTGACACGAGGAATGCGCATGGAAGATTTCCCCAGGAAGAGACGACAAAAGGATGCACGACGAGCGTGACACAAGGCACGTCAACAGCAGGTCAACTCTTTCCCAGGAATTGCCCGGACGGCCGACAGCGAGGGCTCAGCGTGGTTGCGCTGACAGGTGTCGTTGCCGGTGCTACCTTGCGATCAACATCACAACGACGTGAGGTATGCCGATGAGCCAGAACGCCGGTCGCAGCACCGATGAGCAGGTGCCCCCTGAGCAGTCGCAGGGTGATGAGCCTCGCGCCTCGTCCCGGACGTGGATGTTCCGCGGCCTGGGTCTCGTCGTGGCCCTGATCGTCTATTTCTTGTTGGCCGGGTCGGACCTGTCGGCCGATGGCCGAGTCGTGGCCGCCATCGGGTCCTTGATGGCTATCTGGTGGATGACCGAGGCCGTGCCGCTGTCGGTGACCTCACTGCTCCCGATCGTCCTCTTCCCCACGTTGACCGCCATCGAGGTGGGTGAGGCCACCGCGCCGTACGCCAACGACATCGTCTTCCTCTTCCTGGGCGGCTTCTTGATCGCCATCGCCATGCAGAAGTGGAACCTGCACCGCCGGATCGCGCTGTTGACGTTGCGCCGGGTCGGCACGCACCCGCGCCAGATCATCTTGGGCATGATGATCTCGACCGCCTTCTTGTCGATGTGGGTGTCCAACACCGCGACCACACTGATGATGTTGCCGATCGCCATGTCGGTGTTGGCGCTCGTGGTCGAGGGCAGCAGCCGCACCAGCGGTGAGGGAACCGCGCACGAGGAGCTGACCTCGGGCCGTGCAGTCAGCGAGGTCATCGAGGACTCCGACGTCCGGCTCTTCGGGGTTGCGCTGGTGCTCTCGATTGCCTGGTCGGCCTCAATCGGGGGACTGGGCACTCTGCTCGGTAGCCCCCCGAACGCGATCGTCGCCGGTTATGTCAGCGAAGAGCTGGACAAGGAGATCGGGTTCGTCCAGTGGATGATGCTCGGGTTCCCCCTGGTCATCGTCTTCCTCGCGTTGGCCTGGTTCCTCATCACCCGGGTGATGTTCCGGTTCCAGCTGGAGGAGATCCCCGGTGGCCGGGAGATGATCGACGAGGAGATCGCCGGTCTGGGCTCGATGTCCCAAGCCGAGAAGACGGTGTTGGCGGTCTTTGCCGGGGCAGCGTTCCTGTGGATCGTGCCCGGCCTCTTGGCCGGCATCGGCAGCCTCGGTGAGCAGTTCCCGTGGCTCGACGCCCTTGACGACACCACCGTCGCCATCGGTGCGGGTGTCCTGCTGTTCATCCTGCCCGGGGACCGGGAGGGGCGGATGGTGCTGGACTGGGACGACGCAGAGAACGGCCTCCCGTGGGGCGTGCTGCTCCTGTTCGGTGGCGGCCTGAGCTTGGCGTCGGCGGTCGCCGCGACGGGGCTCGACGAATGGTTCGGTCAGCAGGTCAGCGGACTCGGCGCGTTGCCGATCGTGCTGCTTCTCGCGGCCGTGGTGACGATCGTGTTGTTGCTCACCGAAGTGACGAGCAACACCGCGACTGCGGCCACGTTCATACCGGTGTTGGGTGGCGTCGCGATCGGTATCGGAGTCGACCCGGTCACCCTGCTCATCCCAGCGGCGTTGGCGGCGACCTGCGCGTTCATGCTGCCGGTCGGCACGCCGCCCAACGCCATCGTTTTCGGCACCGGCGCAGTGAAGATCTCGGAGATGGCACGCGGAGGCGCAATCCTGAACGTGACCGGCGTCCTGCTGATCACCCTGTTCGCAGTCGTGGTTGGCCCGTTTGCGCTGGACCTGGTGATCTGAGCCCTGCTTGATCCTGCAGAGGGCATCGCGGCGGACGGCACGATCCGCACCGGGGTCGCGGCCGAGCATGTGCCCACGCAGTTCGCGTCCGTGGTCGCCGCGTGCGCCGAGATCACGACCCGGAGCGCAGAGCCCGTCTCGACGTATCTTTTCGGCTCGGTGGCCACCGGGATGGCAATCCTCGGGACGTCCGACGTCGACGTCTTGACGATCGGT
>JBASAZ010000278.1:0-6149 GCA_049650845.1 Ornithinimicrobium sp. | reverse complement strand
AGTGCTGATCGGCACGGACATCGCTGAGACCGTGGCCGCCGAGACCGGCGCGCAGGTCCTCACGCTGGATCCGGTCGAAGGTTTGACCGACGCCTCGGCCGGCGCGGACTATCTTGAGGTGATGCGGGCCAACCTCGAGACCCTCCGCGAAGGACAGCACTGCTCGTGAGTGCATCCGTGGAGCCAACGCAGCCGGTCATCGACGTGCGATCGGCCTCGTTCGGGTATGCCGGGTCCCCGGTGATCACGGACGCCTCGTTCAGCGTTCACGCCGGTGAGGTCGTGGCCCTGCTCGGGCCGAACGGCTCGGGCAAGTCGACGCTCGTGCGAGGGCTGCTCGGACTCAACGACCATCTCGACGGGCAGATCGAGGTGCTCGGTGCCGAGGTCACCCGCGGGCGTGACCGCACCCCGATCGGCTACGTGCCCCAACGACATACCTTGTCTTCCTCGGTGCGCTCGACCGTGCGCGAGGTGGTGGCCACGGGTCGCCTGACCCATCGCTCCTGGTGGAGGCGAGCCAGCGCGCTGGACCGCGAGCTCGTCGCTGATGCTCTCGAAACGGTCGGCCTCAGCGACCGAGCCAGCGCCGACGTGGCCACCTTGTCCGGAGGCCAGCAACGCCGAGTGCTGATCGCGCGAGCACTGGCGGGGCGTCCCGAGGTGCTGATCATGGACGAGCCCACGGCCGGGGTCGACGCAGCCTCCCAAGACGTCCTGACGCGGGTCCTGCAGCGCCTGGTCGATCGAGGAGTGACCATGCTCGTGGTGACCCATGACCTGTCGGTGCTGCACCAAGTGGTAACCCGGATTCTGGCGATGGAGGCCGGCTCCTTCACCTTCGACGGGGCGCCGGCGGACTACACGGCATACCTGCAGACCATGATCACCGGCCAGCCCGGAGGCGGCGACCACCACCATCACGACGACCTTCGCGTGCGCCCTCGACTGATGGCGGGGCCCTCGGATGCGCGTGAGAAAGGACACCAGCATGGGTGAGCTGTGGTCGTTCGACTTCATGCGCAACGCCCTGATGGCCGCGGCGTTCGTCGGCATCGCCGCACCCTTGGTCGGGATCTTCCTGGTCCAACGGCGGCTGTCGTTGATCGGTGACGGCCTCGGCCACGTGGCTCTGGCCGGGGTCGCGGTCGGTGTGCTGACCGACCAGGCACCCATCGCGACCGCGATGATCGCCGCTCTGCTCGCCGGCGTCAGCATCGAGCTGATCCGGATGCGGGGCCGGACCAGCGGCGACATCGCGCTGGCCATCATGTTCTACGGTGGAATCGCGGCCGGAGTGGTGATCATCAACAAGGTGGACGGATCGCAAACCTCGAATCTGACGGGGTTCCTCTTCGGAGCGATCACGACGACGTCGCGCGACGATCTGGTGGTCTTCGGTGCGCTCTCGGCCTCGATCATCGTGGTCACCACTGTCCTGCGACAGCGCTTCTTCGCCGTCGCCGGTGACGAGGAATACGCTCGCGCCAGCGGTATGCCGGTGCTCGCCCTCAACCTGCTGCTCGCCGCGCTGACCGCGATCACCGTGGTGGTATCCATGCGCGTTGTGGGTCTGCTGCTGATCAGCGCCCTGATGATCGTGCCCAATGCGGCCGGCCAACAGGTGGCCCGCAGCTTCCGCACGGCGACCCTCTGGGCCGTCTGCTTCGGTCTGCTGTCGGCGGTCGGCGGTGTGGTCGTCTCCTTCTATGCCGACACCTCCTCCGGTGGCACCATCGTGCTCTGCGCGATCGCCATCTTTGCCGTGGTCGCGCTCGGTCGCGCTGCGGTGCAGCCGTGGCTCGCACGACGGCACTTCGTCGCCGAGCAACACCATCACGAGCACGGACCGGAGTGTGGCCACGAGGCTTTGCCGCACGGCGACCACGTCGACTACGTCCACGACGGACATCGGCACGCCCCGCACGGCAGCCACTACGACGAGCACTCCGTCGATGGGCACGACCGGGGCGATCACGCCGGGATGAACCCCGGCCCGGACGACAGCCAACAGTCCCACCGCGACCAGCCCCACGAGGAGGTGCCGAAGTGAGTGTCAGCACACGCAAACCGACCAGGCAGCAAGTTGCCGTCGCCGAGGAGTTGACCGCCTCGCCCGACTTCACGTCCGCTCAGGATCTGCACGCCCGGTTGCGCGCCGCCGGATCGAGCGTGGGTCTGGCCACGGTGTATCGCACGCTCACCACGTTGGCGGCCCAGGGCGCGGTCGACGTGTTGCGCACCGACGACGGCGAGTCGGTGTATCGCGCCTGTAGCAGCGGTCACCACCACCATTTGGTGTGCCGGCAGTGCGGACGCACCGTGGAGATCGAGGGCCCGGCGGTGGAACAGTGGACCGAGCGGGTTGCGGCCGAGCACGGCTTCCGGGAGGTGGCGCACACGCTCGAGATCTTCGGCACCTGCTCCGATCACGAGGAACCCGCCCAGGGGTGAGCACCCGTGTCCGCCTGCCCCCGCTGTTCCGCCGCATCGTCCTGACTCTGTCACGCGCCTGCGATCGCCGACTCATCCGCGACCACGCGGTTAGCGCTCACGTGATCGGCCACCAGATCGGGCCACGCCTGCACATCCTGCGGGGTCCGCGCCACCACCAACCGGGCGTGCGGCAGCAGGTCGCAGAGTTGCTGTGCGGTGCTGAGCGGGTGCGCCGGGTCGTCCACCCAGGCCAGCACCAACGTTGGCACCTCAATGGTGGCCACCTGCTCGGGGGTGGGCAAGTCGGCCAGCGCGGCACCGCGAAAGACCGTCGGCAGCAGGTCTTCCTCGACGCTCGGCGGCACGGCGGTAGTGTCGGCCGACGCGGGGGGGCGGGCGGAGCTGAGATCAGCGTCGACCAGCGGCGCGAGCCCCAAACGCTCGACCAGATCTGCGTTGGCCCTGTAGACACGCCGCTGGATGGCCCGCGACTGCCACGCGGTCGGGGGAATGCCGAGCACCAAGCTCGTGAACCGTGTCGGTTGCGCCATCGCCGCGTGCACCAACGTAGCCGTGCCCATCGACTGCCCCACCCCGTGCACCGCCTCCATGGGTGCCTCGGCGTCCAGCAACGCGATCAGGTCCAACGCCAGGCAGGACCAGGTGTAGGACCTCGGATCGCGATCTCCCGCTGACGCACCGTGGCCGCGTGCGTCATACCGGACCACGCGGTGTCCGGGCGTGCGAGAGGACAAATCGAAGCCTAAACCGGCATCGCGGGCGCGACTCGACGTCAGACCGTGCAGTTGGACGATGGTCGGCCCGGCACCGGTGACGTCATAGTCAAGAAGGGCGTTCTTGGCGCGCAGTGTGGACAACCAGGCTCCTGTTGGGCGGGCGGGAAAGCCATACAGTACGTCGTGATGCGGCTCACCAGCGTGGCACACCTCGACCTGCCCCCCGGGCCGGTGATGGCGTATGCCGTCGAGGCCGGCCCGGATGGCGAGGAACTGCCGGTGTCCTTCGATCAGCGCCGACACGTGGGTCAGGGGCAGCGTCCCGGCTCCTGGATGGCGGTGTGCCTGCGCTGGCCCCACGCGTTGAACGCCGACGACCTGGCCCGCGCGTGGTTAGCGGTCATCGCTCGACATGGCACGCTGCGGACGGTCTTCTCGCGCCGCCAGGACCAGATCGTGCTCCACCAGGTGGACATCACGGCGGGGCGATGGCTTGTGCATCCGAACACACCGAACACACCGGACACAGAGGAGGCACCGAGGGCGTCGCGGGATGTGCTGCGTGAGGTGCTAGACGAACGATGCGCTCCCTTCGCCCGCCCCTCGCATGCCCTGCTGGTGGCCGGTCACGACACCGATCAACCACACGTGATCATCGGGCTGGACCACGCACACACCGATGCGTGGTCCTTGCTGGTGTTGGCTCGTGATCTCGGCGTCTGTGTGGACGACGTATCGGCCGGCCGCCCACCCGGCGTCATGCTGCCGGCCGCCGATTCGTTTGCCCAGCACAGTGCCGCGCTGGAGTCGATGAACCCGGCCCCGCCGGATGTGCGGCTGCGATGGTCGCAGATTATCGCAGCAGGCGGCGGCGTGATGCCGACGTTCCCGCTGCCTCTCGGCGACCTCAGTTACCCGGTCGACGAGGTGGTCGAGGTGCGCGACGTGTTCGACCCCACCGAACTACGGCGGTTCGAGCAGGGTCTGCGGACGCGGGGGCTGCGCATGTTCCCCGCCGCCTTGTCCGTGTTGACCCACGTCATCGGGGATATGTCGGGCCAGCCGCTGCGTGCGGTACTTCCGGTGCACAGCCGTCACGACGAGCGCTGGCACGCTAGCGTGGGGTGGTTCATCACCAACGCCGTCATCGAATCGCACGATCCGGACCCGGCCACATGTTCGGCTGCTATCCGCGAAGCGATCTCACTGGGCTCCTACCCGTTAGCTCCGATCATGGCCGCATACGGCGGCATGCCGGCCTCGCCTGGCATGTTCGCCGTGTCCTGGCTGGACCATCGACGCCTGCCGGTGGCCATCGACCCAGACCTGCAGGCGCAGCACGTCTCAGCAGTGATCCGCACCGACGGCGTGATGATCTGGTTCGTGGTCAACGACGCGGGCATGCATGTGCGCTGCCGGTATCCGGATACGGCGCGGGCGCGCGAGTCGGTGGGCTCATGGCTGGACGCCGTGTGCCGCGGGCTGCATCGCTTCGACACTGAGTCGGCGGACGGCACACCCGACGACCAGGGCTAGCCGGCCGGGTCCGAGCGGTCCACCGCACCGCCGTAGCGGCGGTCGCGGTCGACATACATCTCGATCGCCCGCCACAGGTCACGCCGATCGAAGTCGGGCCACAACGTGTCGAGGAAGACCATCTCTGCGTAGGCGCTCTGCCACAGCATGAAGTTGGAGGTGCGCTGCTCCCCGGATGAGCGGACAAACAGGTCCACGTCGGGCACGTCCGGGTGATAGAGATGACGGGCGATGGTGCGCTCGTCGATCCGAGACGGGTTCAACCGGCCAGCGGCGACCTCGGTGCCGATGGTGCGCACCGCGTCGGCGATCTCTGCGCGACCGCCGTAGTTGACGCAGAAGTTGAGCGTGATCACGTCGTTGCCTGCCGTGCGTTGTTCGGCCTCCTGCAGCTCGTTGATCACCGAGCGCCACAATCTCGGGCGGCGTCCGGACCACACCACCCGCACACCCCAGGAGTCCATCTCGTCGCGGCGCCGGCGGATCACGTCGCGGTTGAAGCCCATCAAGAAGCGCACCTCATCGGGCGAGCGCTTCCAGTTCTCGGTGGAGAAGGCGTATGCCGACACGCACTTCACCCCGACGTCGATGGCGCCCGCGATCACGTCGAGCAGCGAGGCCTCTCCTGCCCGGTGCCCCTCGACCCTGGTCAAGCCCTGCGCGTTGGCCCACCGACCGTTGCCGTCCATCACGATCGCCACGTGCTGGGGGACCAGATGCTGGGGCATCGTCGGAGGTTGGGCGCCGCTGGGGTGAGCGAACGGCTTGCGAGGTGCTTCGCGGGCGCCAACCATGGGCGCGATCATGCCAGAGGCCCGGGTGGCGTGGTCTCGACGTAGCGCAACGCACGAACCCCACGCTCCAGGTGCCATTGCAGGTATGCCGCAACCAGGCCGCTGGCTTCGGTGCGGTGTTGGCGGTGGCTGGCCGTCGCGTGCTCCCAGTCGCCGGTCTGCAGCGCAGCGAGCAGCTCGAAGGTCTCCGGCGCCGGGGCCGCAGAGCCCGGCGGCCGGCATACCGGACAGACCGCTCCGCCGATAGCGACGTTGAACCCGCGGTGTGGACCTGGTGCTCCGCACCGCGCGCAGTCGTGGAAGCTGGCCGCCCATCCGGCGATGGCCATGGTCCGCAACAGATAGCTGTCGAGCACCAGCCGAGGCTCCCGCACGCGACTGGCCAACGACGACAAACCCCCTGCCAGCAGCACAAACTGCTGCGTGGCCACCTCGTGCTCACTGATCAGGTGGTCGCAGAGCTCGAGCATTGCGTTGGCTGCGGTCCACGCGTCGTAGTCGTGGGAGATGGCCTCCCCGTAAGACGCCAATCCCTCCGCCTGGGTCACCGTGTCGAGGTTTCGGCCTTCGTAACACTGGACATCGACCACCATGCCCGGCTCTAGGCGCGCACCGAATTTAGACCGCGTTCGGCGCACTCCTTTGG